>NZ_JAYSDQ010000010.1:0-209982 GCF_041914305.1 Ideonella sp. | reverse complement strand
TGCCGATCGTGGTGTGGCCGATGCCGCGCTTGGGCGTGGTCACCGCGCGCAGGAACGCCGGGTCGTCGTCCTGGTTGACCAGCAGCCGCAGCCAGGCGCACAGGTCCTTGATCTCGGCCTTGTCGAAGAAGCTCTGGCCACCCGACACCTTGTACGGGATCTGCGCCGCGCGCAGCTTCTGCTCGAACGCGCGGGCCAGGTGGTTGGCGCGGTACAGGATCGCGAAGTCGGCGAACTTGATCCGGGCATCGTTGCCGCGCAGCGCCTGGATGCGCGCCACGGCGCGCTCGGCTTCGTGCTCCTCGCCGTCGCACTCGGCCACCCGCACCGGCTCGCCCTCGCCGTGCTCGCTCCACAGCTTCTTCGGAAAGATCTTCGGGTTGCCGGCGATCACCTCGTTGGCCGCGCGCAGGATCGCGCTGGTCGAGCGGTAGTTCTGCTCCAGCGGGATCACCTTCAGTGTCGGAAACTCCTCGGGCAGCTTCTTCAGGTTCTCGATCGTTGCGCCGCGCCAGCCATAGATGCTCTGGTCATCGTCGCCGACCGCGGTGAACATGCCGCGCTTGAACTCGTCGGGGTGGTTGACCAGGCCCTTGAGCAGGTCGTACTGCACCGCGTTGGTGTCCTGGTACTCGTCGACCAGCACATGGCCGAACTGGTTCAGCCACTTGGTCTTCGCCTCGGGGCAGGTGGTGACCAGCTTCAGCGGCAGGCTGATCAGGTCGTCGAAATCGACCGCCTGGTAGGCCGCCAGCCGCTCTTCGTACAGCGCCATCACCTTGGCCGCGACACGCTCGTCGTCGTCCTGTGCCGCGGCGGCCGCACCGGCGCTGTTCAGGCCCTGGTTCTTCCACAGGCTGATCGTCCACTGCCAGCGCCGCGCCATCGCGTTGTCGGTGCAGGCCCCGGCGTCGCGGATCACGCCCAGCACATCGTCGGCATCGAGGATGGAGAAGTTCGGCTTCAGCCCGAGTTGCTCGCCGTCCTCGCGCAGCATGCGCACGCCCAGGCTGTGGAAGGTGCTGATCGCCAGGTCCTTGGCCGCCTTGGCCCCGACCAGCGCCTTGGCCCGCTCGCGCATCTCAAGCGCGGCCTTGTTCGTGAAGGTGATCGCGGCGATCTGCTTCGGCGCCATGCCGGTCTGCAGCAGGCGGGCGATCTTGTGCGTGATGACCCGCGTCTTGCCGGAGCCGGCACCGGCCAGCACCAGGCAAGGCCCTCGCAGGTAGTGGACGGCCTCCATCTGGGCCGGGTTCATGGAAGCGGGAGCGGTCATGGAGCCCCCACGCTCCCTTCCGGTCGCTGCCCTGCAGGCCGCCCCGGGCAAGAGGCCCGGCCCCTTGCCAGGCACAAACGGTCCCCAGGACCGTTTGTGTCCGGGCAAGGCCCCCCGAGGGGACTTTTGCAGCGGACCGGCAGAGCCGGATCCGCGCAAATCCCTTGGAGGAAGTGCGGCAGCGTCGAGGCGTGGGTCATAGCTTGTGGGTTGATAGGAGGAGACTGGTTTCGGTATGGGCGATGCCCTCGATCAAGCGGATGCGGCTGAGCACGCGGTCGAAGGCTTCGAGGCTGTCGGCGCGCAGTTCGGCCACGATGTCCCAGCGGCCGTTGGTGGTGTGCAGCGTCTGCACCGCCGGGTCGCCGCGCAGCGCGCGGATCACCGCGTCGGCCGCGTTGCCCTCGACCGCGATCGTCATCAGCGCGGCGATGCGGTTGGCTTCGGTCTGCGGTTTCAGCCGCACCGTGTAGCCCACGATGGTGCCATTGGCCTCAAGCCGGGCGATGCGGTTTTGCACCGTGCCGCGCGCCACCCGCAGGGTCTTGGCCAGCGAGGCGACCGAAGCGCGGGCGTCGGCACGCAAAAGGCTGAGCAACTGTTGGTCGACGTCGTCCATGGAGATTTGATCAAAACGCCAGCCAATTCTAGCGTTTTGCGCAATTGGCCTTACAGATTGCGCAGTTTGCTGTCTTCTTGTTGGCTGCACTCCTGCCGAAAATTCAGGCAAGGCATTGCACGGGGGCCGCGTGCAGCGCTGTTGGTACTCACTGACATCGGTGAATTGCCCATTCGAGACACCCCGGCCCACCTAACCGCAAGACGAGAGTCCCATGGTCGACTACATCGGCATCGCCGACATCCAACGCCTGGTCCAGCATATCGGGGCCGGCGCCTTCATCGAACGCCTGGCCGGCGAAATCGAGGCCGATTACCGGCGCTGGGCGACCTTCGAGAAATCCGCCCGCCTGGCCAGCCACTCCGACGTCGGCGTGATCGAGCTGATGCCCACCAGCGACGGCGCGCTGTACTCCTTCAAATACGTCAACGGCCACCCGAAGAACACCTCGGAAGGCCTGCTCACCGTCACCGCCTTCGGCGTGCTGGCCGATGTGCAGACCGGCTACCCGGTGCTGCTGTCCGAACTGACGGTCACCACCGCGCTGCGCACCGCCGCGATGTCGGCGCTGGCCGCCAAGTGGATGGCCCGCCCCGACAGTCGCGTGATGGCGCTGATCGGCAACGGCGCGCAAAGCGACTTCCAGGCGATCGCCTTCCACCGCATGCTCGGCATCCGCGAGCTGCGCCTGTTCGACGTCGACGGCCAGGCCAGCGCCAAGCTGGAGCGCAACCTGCGTGCGCAGCCCGAGCTGTCCGACCTGACGATCGTGCGTTGCGAGTCGACCGCCGAAGCCACCGAAGGCGCCGACATCATCACCACCGTCACCGCCGACAAGCGTAACGCGGTGATCCTCGAGCCGTCGATGATCCGCCCGGGCGTGCACATCAACGGCGTCGGCGGCGACTGCCCCGGCAAGACCGAGCTGCACCGCGACATCCTGCTGCGTGCCGACGCTCGCGTGATCGTCGAGTACGAGCCGCAGTCGCGGGTCGAAGGCGAGATCCAGCAGCTGCCGGCCGATTTCCCGGTGACCGAGTTCGCCGACATCGTCGCCTCGGGCCACAGCGCCCGCCAGAGCGGCGACCAGGTCACGATCTTCGACTCGGTCGGCTTCGCGCTCGAAGACTTTTCGGCCCTGCGTTTCCTGCACCTGCTGCTGGGCGAGCAGAAAGAGGCGTCGCGCCAGATCGACCTGGTGCCGCGCCTGGACGACCCGAAAGACCTGTTCGGCGGCGTGCTGGGTGGCACACCCGCTCGCGCCAAGCTGCGCCGCGTGGCCTGAGCCTGCGCGCTTCGGCGCTGCCTCGATCGAAAGCCCGGGTCCGCCCGGGCTTTGTCGTTTCTGCGGGGGTCATGCTTATGCGTCCCTGATGCCCGGTCGACGAAGCTGGCGGCATCAGGGCGACGGCCAGGCTGACCCCGCCGCCTTCCCGCTTGCCGCAGCCGCTGCGGCATCCGGGCTTGTTAGGCCAGCCATGTCTGTGGCGGGGTTCGCCCGCCGACGAAAGGCGCCGCCATGCCCTCGCTTGCCGAGTTCCAACTTCTCCCGCTGGTCCAGGTGTCCGGCCAGCCCCATCTGCCGCAGGCCAGCCAGACGGCCACCCTGACCGACTCGGCGATCAGCCAAATGACCGACCTGCGCCTGGCGCCGTGCGTCAAGGTCGACCACCGCGACGGCATCGCGCCGACGCTGCACGTGATGCACCGCGCCGGCGTGCGCATGGCCTTCGTCACCGGCATCACCGGCGAGCTGATCGGCCTGGTGACCGCCGACGACCTGCAGGGCGAGCGGCCGATGCTGCGCGCGATGGCCGACCATGTCTGCGTCGAAGAACTGTCGCTCGACCAGCTGATGGCCCCGCGCGCCGAATGGCAAGTGGTCGACGCCTGGCAGGTCGAGCACTGCCGGCTCGGCAACGTGGCCGCGACGATGCGCGAGCACGGCCTGCGCTACCTGCTGGTGGTCGAGCGCAGCGCCGCCGGCACCCAGATCCGCGGCTTGTTCTCGGCCCGCCGGCTTGAGCTGGTGCTGGGCGTCGAGCTCGCCTCGGGGCCGCTGTCGCGCAGCTTCGCCGAGCTCGAGGCGGCGCTGGTGCGCTGACGCCGGCGGGCACGGCGGGGTAAGCTCGCGCGCCGGTCTTTCGCTGCGCGCAGCGCCCGCCCCCTTGTCGACGACGCCCCCGCCACCACCACCCCAGCGCATCCAGATCATCGGCGCGTCCTGCGCCGGCAAGACGACGCTCGGCCGCACGCTGGGCGCGCGCCTGGGCCTGCCGTTCACCGACCTGGACGACCTGTGGTGGTCGCCCGGCTGGATCGAGGCCGGCCACAGCAGCCTGCGCCGCCGGCTCGAGCCACTGGCCGCCTCGCCCGCCTGGGTCGTCAGCGGCAACTACTTCGCCAGCAGCGAACCGGTGCTGTGGCCGCGGCTGCAGTGGCTGATCGTGCTGGACTTCCCGCTCGGCCTGCTGACACGCCGGGCACTGTGGCGCACCGCGCGCCGCGCGGCCACCGGCGAGAACTGCTGCAACGGCAACCGCGAGCAGTGGCTGCGGCTGCTGCACCGCGACGGCGTCGTTCGCTACACCTGGCGCACCTGGGCTGCCCGCCATGCGCGCTACCAGGCCCTGGCCGACGAGCCGGCGCTGGCCACGGTACGGGTCACGCGCCTGGGCCGCCCGGCCGACGTCCAGGCCCTGCTCGGCAGCCTGCCGCCCTCGTCGTCAACAGCCCCCGCGCCGCAGCTGGGCCCCGCCGATGCACCCGACCCTGCTTGACAGGCAACGGCGCGCACTGCTCGCGGCCACGCTGGCTGCCGGCGCGGCGCCGGCCTTCGTTCGCCGGGCGCTGGCGGCCGATGTGCCGCGCTTCGAGCTCGGTGTGGCCAGCGGCTTTCCGCAGCCCGGCGGCATGGTGCTGTGGACGATGCTGACCGGCGCCAACCTGCCCGAGCGCGCCGAGGTGCGCTGGGAACTGGCGCGCGACGAAGGCTTTCGCGACATCGTCGCGCGCGGCACCGAGACCGCCGACGCGGCCTGGGGCCACAGCGTGCACGCCGAGCCGGGCGGGCTGGCGCCCGGGCGCTGGTACTGGTACCGCTTCGAGGCCTTGGGCGCCCGCAGCCCGGCCGGCCGCACCCGCACCGCGCCGGCGCCCGACGAGGCCGCGCCGCTGGCCTTCGCGATCGCCAGCTGCCAGCGCTACGACGCGGGCCGCTACGCCGCCTGGCGCCAGCTGGCGAGCGAGCCGCTGGACCTGGTGCTGTTTCTTGGCGACTACATCTACGAGTACCCGTCACTGCCGACCGCCGTGCGCCAGCACGAGGCCGGCTACACCCGCACGCTTGACCAGTACCGCGCCCGCTACGCCACCTACCAACGCGACCCGCTGCTGCAGGCCGCCCACGCCGCTTGCCCGTGGCTGCTGGTGTGGGACGACCACGAGGTCGAGAACGACTACGCCGGCCTGCAGGGCAACCAGCTGCAGGCGGACTTCCCGGCCCAGCGCGCCGCCGCCTACCAGGCCTACTGGGAGCACCTGCCGTTCCCGAAGGTGCTGCGGCCCGCCGGCGGTGCCGAGATGCGCATCTACGGCGCCCACGACTGGGGCCGATTGGCGCGCATCCTGGCGCTCGACGACCGCCAGTACCGCGACCCGCAGGCCTGCCAGAAGCCCGGCCGCGGCGGCTCGGGCACGGTGTCGCTGAAAGACTGCCCGGCCTTGCGCGACCCGCGCCGCACGCTGCTGGGCCCGGCCCAGGAGCAGTGGCTGGCCCAGGCCTGGGCCACCGACCGGCCATGGAACCTGCTGGCCCAGCAGACGCTGATGGCGCGCTTTGCGTGGAGCGACCCGGCCGGCGCCGACGGCGGCCTGTACTGGACCGACGGCTGGGACGGCTACGCGCCGGCGCGCCAGCGCCTGCTCGACGGCATCGCACAGCGCAAGCTCGGCGGCGCCGTGGTGCTGGGCGGCGACGTGCATGCGCACTACGTGGCCGACCTGAAGGCCGATTTCGCCGACCCGCGCTCGGCCACGCTGGCGACCGAGTTCTGCGGCAGCTCGATCACCAGCCTCGGCCTGGACCAGGCCAGGATCGACGCCGCGCGCGCGCTGAACCCGCATGTCCGATGGGGCCGGGCCGACCAGCGCGGCTACATCAGCTTCAGCCTCGACGCGAAGCAGGTCGAGGCGCGATTGATGGTGGTCACCGATGCAAAGGATGCGAGCAGCCCGGTCAACCTCGCCGCCCGCTTCGTCGTCGAAGCCGGCCGCCCCGGCGCACAGACATGAGCCCCCACGCCCCCTTCCGGGGGCTGCCCCCCGAGGGGGCTCGCGCAGCGGACCAGCAAAGCCGGATCCGCGCACGCCACTTGATGACGAGCGGCGCTTCGCGCGCTCGGCAATCCATGCGATGAGCGCCATCTTCGCCGTCACGCTGCCGTTCTTCGCGCTGGTGCTGTGCGGCTACCTCGCCGCGCAGCGCCACGTGTTGCCGGCCAGTGCGATCCCGGGCTTGAACGCGTTCGTGTTGTTCTTCGCGCTGCCCTGCCTGCTGTTCCGCTTTGGCCAGAGCACGCCGCTGCTGCAGTTGCTGAACCCGGCGGTGCTCGGGGTCTATGTGCTGGCCGCGCTGGTCATCGTGTTCTTCACGATCGCGATCACGCTGAGCACGCAGCTCGGCATGAAAGACGCCGCGTTCGGCGCGCTGGTGGCGGCCTTCCCCAACTCGGGCTTCATGGGTGTGCCGCTGCTGGTGGCGCTGCTCGGTCAGGCCGCCGCCGGGCCGGTGATCTGCACCGTGCTGGCCGACATGCTGGTCACCAGCTCGTTGTGCCTGGGGCTGGCGCAAGCTGGTGGCGCCGGCGGCGGCCGCGCGGCCGGCGTGCGCGCGCTGCGGGGCGCCTTGTCCAACCCGCTGCCGTGGGCCATCGTGCTGGGCGCGGCGGCCGGGGTCACGCAGCTGCAGTTTCCGGCGCCTGTGCAGACCATCGTCAAGATGCTGGCCGATGCGGCGAGCCCGGTCGCGCTGTTCACGATCGGCGCGGTGCTGTGGCGCTCGCGCGACCCGGCGCACCGCAGCACCGATGTGGACGACGGCTCCCCGCCGCCGGTGGCCACGCCGCTGCGCCAGGTGGCCCCGGTGGCCGCGATCAAGCTGCTGCTGCACCCGCTGCTGGTGCTGCTGCTGGGCGCCGGGGCGCGCAAGGTCGGCGTGCCGCTGGGCAGCTTCGAGCTGATGGCGCTGACGCTGACCGCCGCCCTGCCCAGCGCCAGCAACGTGTCACTGCTGGCCGAGCGTTATGGCGCCGACAACGGCCGCGTGGCGCGCATCATCATGGCGTCGACCGCGCTGGCCTTCGTCAGCTTCAGCGCCGCGGCCTGGCTGTTCGGCGTCAAGCCGCAGGGCTGACGCGGCGCAGCCAGTCCGGCCGCAGCAGGCCGTACAGGCCCGAGTCGGACACCTCGCCCGCCACCCACCAGCGCTCGCGCAGCGTGCCTTCGAGCCGGAAGCCCAGCCGCTCCAGGCTGGCGGCCGAGGCGGCGTTGCGCGGGTCGATGTCGGCCTCGATGCGGTGCAACAGCAGGTCGTCGAACGCAGCGCCCGGCCGGTGGTCGAAGGCCGAGCCGACCAGCGCCGACAGCGCCTCGTGCATCAGGCCGCTGCCTTGCTGGTCGTGGGCCAATGCGTAGCCGATCTCGGCGCGGCGGTTGTTGGCGTCGATCTTGAACAAGCTGGCGGTGCCGACCACCCGGCCGAGATCGCGCCGCACCAGGCCGAGCCGCAGGTCGCGCCGGCCGGCCGCGGCCTCGCGGTCCGACGCGACCATCTGCAGGGCCTGCGACGGGTCGGTCCAGGCGGTGGACGACCAGTAGCGCATCACGCGCGGGTCGCCGAAGATTGTGAACAGGTCGGCGGCATCGGCCTCGGTCAAGAGGCGCAGCGTCAGGCGCGGTGTGGTGATCGACAGGTCGGCAAATGGGGTCATGGGGTGTCGGGGTCAGTGGTTCCAGGTCTGGCTCAGCCAGCCGCTGCCATCTTCAAAACGGCAGGTGGCAAGCGCGCCGTTGACCAGCGTCAGCTGTGGCTGGCGGTGGCCGATGTCCAGGTCGACCAGCACCGGGCACGGCAGGTCGCCGAGCGCGTCCGCGGTGGCCTGGGCATGGCCGAGGCGGTGCGGGTCGGTGACCTCGGGCGCCGCCGAGCGGCCGAGCAGCACGCCGGCCAGGTGGTCGAACCAGCCATGCAGGCGCAGGCTGTTGAACGTGCGCAGCATCTCGCACGGGCTCTGCTCGCAGTTCTCGAGGTAGAGCAACACGCCCTCGCTGCCGCAGCGGCGCACGAAGCCGGGCACGTCGCCAAAGCGTGTGCCGGCCAGGCGGCTCACCGTGTCGAGGCAGCCGCCGATCAGCCGGCCTTGCACGGTGAGCGGTTCGTCGCGGCCATCGAGCCGGCGCCAGCGTGTCGGCTCGGTCTGGTTCAGCGCTGCATGGGCGTCGGTCTCGAACGGGATCCACTGCACCTGGTGGCGGCTGGACGCGCGCTGCCCGATCGGCGCGCGGCCGTCGTGTGCCAGCACGTCGAACACGCCGTTGACCAGCGGGTCGGTCTGGCTCGGCGCCAGGTCCATCAGGTGGCTGCCATGCGCGCTGGCCCAGCCGGCGCACAGCGCCAGCGGCAGCTGCAAGGTGCTGATGTCGGAAAAGCCGAGCAGCCATTTGGGCGGCAGGGCACGCAAGGCATCGAAGTCCAGCAAGGGCAGCAGCTCGATCGCCCGCTCGCCACCCCACGGCGGCAGCACCGCGGCGATGCCAGGGTCGGTCAGAAAGCGCATCAACTCGGCCGCGCGCTGCGCCGCAGGTGCGCTGGCGTCGTGGTGCTGATGGCGCAGGCAATCGCCTTCGACCACGTGGAAGCCCCGCGCGCGCCAATGCGCCAGCACCAGGTCCAGCCGCGGCAGCGCGCCCGGCGCCACGCCCGACGATGGCGCGGTGATGGCGACCGTGTCGCCAGGTCGCAAAGGGTGGGGAAAGCGGAGCATCGCGCAAGCCATGGTTTACCAGGGCCGCACAGGCTACCTCAGCGCGAGAGACTGGGGGCACGCCACACCCCCGCATGGAGGATCAGCCGATGACACCGACGACGACCGCCCGCCTGGTGATCGTGGCCTACCGCCCCCGCCCCGGGCAGGCCGCGGCCTTGGCCGACGTGGTGCGCCGCCACGGCCCGGTGCTGCGCGCCGAGGGCCTGGTGACCGCGCGGCCGTTCACCACCTGCGAGGCCGCCGACGGCACGCTGGTCGAGATCTTCGAGTGGCGCTCGGCCGAGGCGATGGCCGCCGCGCACAACAATCCGCAGGTCCAGGCCTTGTGGGCCGAGTTCTTCGCCGCCTGCGAGTACCTGCCGGTGGGGCTGGTGGCCGAGGCGGCCCAGCTGTTCAGCGAGTTCACGCCGCGCGACGACCTGGTTGGTTAAGCTGCGCGGCTTCCCAGAACACCAACCCGGAGCTTTGTCGATGAGTTGTCTGTTTCGCGCCGCGGCCGTCATGGCTGCGTTGGTTGCGCCGGCCACGATGGCCGCCCCCGCAGCCGCAACGCCCGGCTTGACCGTGGCCCAGGTGCTGGAGCGCTCCCCCGCCAAGGACTGGCGCCCGCTCGACCCGCAGAACACGCTGCTGATGGACCTGGCCGCGGACAACTCGCGCCAGGTGATCATCGAGCTGGCACCGCGTTTCGCGCCGCGCCATGCGGCCAACATCCGCACCCTGGCGCACGAGGGCTACTGGGACGGCCTGGCCATCATGCGGGTGCAGGACAACTACGTGACCCAGTGGGGCGACCCGAACGGCGAAGTGCCCGAGAAGACCAAGCCGCTCGGCAGCGCGTCGCCCCACCTGCCGGCCGAGTTCTCGGTGCCATTGAAGGGCCTGCCGCTGGTGCGCCTGCCCGACGCCGACGGCTGGGCGCCGGTCACTGGCTTCGTCGACGGCATGCCGGTGGCGGCCGACCCGAAGACCGGCCAGGCTTGGCTCGCCCACTGCTACGGCGTGGTCGGCGCCGGCCGCGACATGGCCAAGGACAGCAGCAACGGCACCGAGCTGTACACCGTGATCGGCCAGTCGCCGCGTGGGCTGGACCTGAACATCACCGTCGTCGGCCGCGTGCTGCAGGGCATGCAGCACCTGGCCGCGTTGCCGCGCGGCACGGCCGAGATGGGCTTCTACGGCCCGGGCGAGCAGCGCACGCCGATCCAGCGGGTGCGGCTGCTGGCCGACGTGCCCGAGGCCGAGCGGCCGGCGCTCGAGGTGCTGCGCACCGACAGCGCCACCTGGCCGGCGCTGCTGCAGGCGCGGCGGGTGCGCCGGGAAGAGTGGTTCGTCCACAGCCCGCACCACATCGGGCTGTGCAACGCAACCGTGCCGCTGCGGCCGCGGGTGGCCCCCAAACAAGGCTGAGCCTCACGCGCCATGGTCGACCTGTATGCCGACATGTTCGAGCTGGCGCCGGTGTCCTTGTGGATCGAGGACTACAGCGCGCTGAAGCAGCTGTTCGAGCGCTGGCGCGCGCAGGGCGTGGTCGACCTGCGCGCCCACCTGCGCGCGCGGCCCGACCTGCTGGCCGAATGCGCGCGCCGGCTGCGGCTGCTGCGCGTCAACCGGCGCACGCTCGACCTGTTCGGCGCACGCGACCTGCAGCACCTGATCGACAACCTGCACCTCGTGCTGCGCGACGACATGTTCGGCGCCTTCGTCGAAGAGCTGGGCCAGCTCTGGGATGGCCGCCTGCGCCTGTCGACACAGACCGTCAACTACACGCTGAGCGGCGAGCGGCTGAACCTGCTGCTGAAGGCCAGCGTGATGCCCGGCCACGAAACCGATTGGGAGCGGGTGCTGATCGCGCTGGAGGACGTGACCGAACGCCACCGCGCCGAGGAATACGCCCGCAGCCTGTTCGAGCATTCGCCGGTCTCGCTGTGGTGCATGGACTTCAGCGCGGTGCGCGCGCTGCTGGACGGCGCCCGCCAGGCGCATGGCGACGACGGCCCCGCGCTGCGCGACACGTGGACCTCGCCGGCCTTCGTGGCGCGCTGCCTGCAGGCTGTGCAGGTGCTGGACGCGAACCAGCACACGCTGTCGATGTTCTGCGCCGCCGACAAGGCCACCCTGCGGGCCAACCTGGCCCACCTGCTGCGCGACGACATGGGCACCGCCTTCGGCGAGCTGCTGCTCGGGCTGGGCGAAGGCCGGCTGCAACACCAGCAAGAGGCGATGGCGCAGCGGCTGGACGGGCGGCCGGTGTTCGTCTACCTGCAGTTCTCGGTGCTGCCCGGCCACGAGGCCCGCTGGGACCGGGCGCTGATGTCGCTGACCGACATCACCGCCCGCAAACGCGCCGAGGCCGACCTGGCCTACGTCAGCAGCCACGACGCGCTGACCGGCCTGCGCAACCGCGGCTTCTTCAACACCGAGCTGGCGCGGCTGGACCGGCTGACCACCACCCCGGCCACCCTGCTGGTGATCGACCTGGACGGGTTGAAGGCCACCAACGACCAACTCGGCCATGCCGCCGGAGACGAGCTGCTGCGCCGCGCCGGCCGCGTGATCGGCGCGCTCACCCCGGCCGCAGGCACCGCGGCGCGCATCGGTGGCGACGAGTTCGCGCTGCTGCTGGCCGGCGGCAGCGAAGACGATGCCCTGCGCATCGCACAGGCCTTGCGCGACGCACTGGTCCAGGAAAACCTGGTGGACCCGGCGGCGCCAGCGGCGCCGAGCCTGTCGTTCTCGATCGGCATGGCCACCCGGCTGGCGGGCGAGCCCCTGGGCGCCACCTTGCACCGCGCCGACGCACAGATGTACGAAAACAAGCGCCGGCACTACGCAGCGCGCGGCGCCGATCGGCGCACCAGCTGACGGCCACGCCTCCGCGCCGCGCGGCGTTCAATCGCGCTCGACCGAGCGCAGCAGGTCGGACAGCGTCTTGCTCGCCTCGTCGCGAAACGGCACGTCGAGCATCGTGACTTCGGTGATGCGGTCGACCCGGAAATTGCGAAAGTCGTTGCGCTGCTCGCACCAGGCGCCCAGCGTCCACACCGCGCCCCAGTAGAAACAGCCGAGCGGGCGGATCGTGCGCGTGCTGTCTCGGCCGGCTTCGTCGCGGTAGACCAGCGCCAGCTTGCGGCGCAGCTCGATCGCGCCACGCAGGCGCTCGAGCCGGGTGCGCACCGGGTCGGTGTCGCCGTAGCTGGGGGCGTAGATCGCCAGGCTCTCGGCCGCCGCGCGGGCCGCCGTCGGCAGCACCGCCAGGATCTTCGACAGCGCCGCCTCGGCCGCGCGCGCCAGCTCGCCGTCGAGCCGCGGCTGGGCCAGCCGCACCGACGCGACCAGGGCCTTGGCTTCGTCGGTCGAGAACATCAGCGGCGGCAGGTCGTAGCCGGCCCCGAGCCGGTAGCCGACCCCCGCCTCGCCCTCGATCGGCACGCCCTGCGCCTGCAGGTCGGCCACGTCGCGGTAGACGGTGCGCAGCGACACCTCCAGCCGCTCGGCGAGGAACGCAGCGGTCGACAGGCGCCGGCCACGGATCAGCTGGACCAGCTCGAACAGTCGGTCGGCTCGGCGCATCGTGTGTCGTGCTCAGCTCATCGCGGTGCAGATCTCGACCAGCACGCCGTCGGGGCAACGCACGTAGGCCACCGTCTGGCCCCAGGGCTTGACGGTCGGCGGGGTCAGCAGCGTCGCGCCATGGGACACCGCCCGCTCGCAGGCCCCGGCCACATCGGTGGCCACCAGGCCGATCTCGACCCCCAGCGGCTTGTCCGACCGGTCGGCGGCCACGTAGTCGTGCCCCAGGCTGCCACGCGCCGTGTCGTGCTGCGCAAACGCCAGCGCCGTGGTGCCCGTCTCCAGCTCACCGTACCCGCCACCCGGCGCCACGAAGCGCCGCTTCAGGCCGAAGGCCCGCTCGAAAAACGCCAACGAAGCTTCGACGTCGGCGACGTACGCAATCGTGTAGGCAAAGTGCATATCGGTCTCCTGAATGTTCGCCCCCACGCCCCCTTCCGGGGGCTGCCCCCCAAGGGGGCTCGCGCAGCGGACCGGCCAAGCCGGATCCGCGCACGCCACTTGAATGGGCGACGCTACGCGCGCCAAAGTTTCGCTCAATGTGCGGCGTGAAGGCCGACGCGGTTGCCTTCGCTGTCCTCGATGTGCACGAAGGCACCCATGTCGCCCGGCAGGTCCACGCGCGGCAGCAACAGCTTGCCACCGGCTTCGCCCAGGCGGGCGACGACCACGTTCAGCGAGGGCTCGGCGTTCAGGTAGACCACCGTGCCGTTGGTGCTCGGCGCCGGCGCGTTGGTGCCGGCATACAGGCAGCCGCCCACGCCACTGCCTTCGGCATAGGGGAATACCGCCAGTGTCGTGTCAGGGCCCATCGCCTCGCGCCGCAGCGGGCGGGCGAAGAGGGTTTCGTAGAAACGCTGGGCACGGTCCAGGTCGCGCACCGGGATCTCGAACCAGTTCAGGGCCTGGGCGGGGGTCTTTTGTTCGCTCATCGTCTTCTCCTGTAGGGGGTGTGGTTGGTGTCCTGTCCCGGCAGCGGCATCGGCGCTCGGCACAGGTGTCATGCTGCGTCACCCCTGCTGACAACGTCGTGGCAGCAGGGGATTGCGCGGCGCAAGCTGGGGGGCTCCAATCGCCGCATGTCGTTCCCCGAGCCCACCGACCCCGGGCTGCCCGCAGGCCTGCCGGCCCACGGCCAGCTCGACGCGCTGTACGCCGACGCCTACCGCGAGCTGCGCCGGCTCGCGCGCGCGCGGCTGCACGGCGGTGGCCGCAACACGGTGCTCGACACGACCGCGCTGGTGCACGAGAGCTACCTGCGCCTGGCCCGGCACAGCGAGATCGCCTTCGAAGACAAGCTGCGCTTCATGGTCTACGCCGGCCGCGTGATGCGCTCGGTCATCATCGACCTGGTGCGCGAGCGCCAGGCCGAGCGCCGTGGCGGCGACGTGGCCCACGTGACGCTGACCACCCAGCTGGGCGAGCACCTGCCCGGCGATGCCGGCGAGGCCGAGATCCTGCGTGTGCACGACGCGCTCGAAGAGCTGGCCAAGCTCGACCCGCGCATGGCCCAGGTGGTCGAGCTGCGTTACTTCGCCGGCATGACCGAGCCCGAGATCGCGCAGGCCCTGGGCATCACCGATCGCACCGTCCGGCGCGATTGGCAGCAAGCCCGCCTGTTCCTGGCCGAAGCCTTGCGCTGACCGGCGCGACGCTTGGATTCACGGACCGCTCCTGCCGTGAGCTCTGCACCCTTGTTCGACATCGCCCCGGCCGAGTGGGCGCTGCTGCGCCGGCTGCTCGATGAGGCGATGGAGCTGCCTGCGGCAGATCGGCCGGGCTGGCTGGCCGCGCTGCCGCCCGAGCACGCCGCGCTGCGGCCGCGGCTGGAGAACCTGCTGTCGCACGCCGACGACGAGACCGACGGCACCGCGAGCGGTGGCAACACCACCCGCACCAGCCAGCGTTTCGGCAGCATGCCGCGGCTGGCGCCGATCGACAACCAGCCGCCCCCGCTGCCGCCCGACGCCGGCCCGTACCGCGCGATCCGCCTGCTCGGCGAAGGTGGCATGGGCCGGGTCTGGCTGGCCGAGCGCACCGACGGGCTGCTGCAGGGCCGCCCGGTTGCGCTGAAGCTGCCGATCGCGTCGTGGCACCACCCGCAGCTGGCCGAGCGCATGGCGCAGGAGCGCGAGATCCTCGCGGTGCTCGACCACCCGCACATCGCGCGCATCCACGACGCCGGCGTCACCACCGAGGGCCAACCCTTTCTCGCGCTCGAATACGTCGAGGGCGAACGCATCGATGCCTATGTGCACCGGCTCGGGCTGGACACGCGCCAGCGCATCGCGCTGTTCCTGCAGGTCACCAGCGCGGTGGCCCATGCCCATGCGCGGCTGGTGGTGCACCGCGACCTGAAGCCCGGCAACATCCTGGTCACCGCGCAGGGCCAGGTGCGGCTGCTCGACTTCGGCATCGCCAAGCTGCTGGCCGCCGACCCCGCCCAGGCCGAGCTGACCGCGCCGGCCCAGCGCGCGATGACGCCGCAGTACGCCGCGCCCGAGCAGATCCTGGGCCGGCCGATCGGCACCGCGGCCGACATCTACTCGCTCGGCGTCGTGCTGTACGAGCTGTTGACGGGTGTGTTGCCCTACCAGCCCAAGCGCGCATCGGCCGCGTCGCTCGAAGACACCATCCTCAGCACCGTGCCTGCCCGCCCGAGCCAGAAGGCCGCCGACGCCTCGACGCGCCGCCTGCTGCAAGGCGACCTCGACACCGTGCTGCTGAAGGCGCTGAAGAAAGACCCGGCCGAACGCTACGCCACGGTGCAGGCCCTGGCCGACGACCTGCAGCGCTGGCTCGACAACCGCCCCGTGGCCGCCCAGGCCGACAGTGCCTGGTACCACGCGCGCAAGTTCGTGCAGCGCAACCGGCTCGCGGTCGGGCTGGCGGGCGGCTTCGTGCTCTCGCTCGGCGCGGCACTCGGCGTGGCGCTGTGGCAGGCCAACGAGGCGCGCCAGCAAGCCGCCAAGGCCACCGCGATCACCGGCTTCCTGGTCGGGCTGTTCAAGGCCAACGACATCGAGCAGGCCGGCGGGCTGGCCAAGCGTGAGCAGAGCGTGCAGCAGTTGTTGGAGCACAGCGCCGACTCACTCGCCACCACCGGCCTGTCCGACCAACCCGAGGTGCGCGGCGAACTACAACGGGTCGTCGGCGGCCTGCTGCACGACCTCGAGATTCTCGAGACCGCCATTCGCGTCCGGCAAGCCCGCGTGACCAGCCTGAAGGAGCGACAGGCCCCACGTGCCCAGCAAGTGCTGGCCCTGCGCGAGCTGGGCGACAGCCTGCGCGAGAACAGCGACTGGGTCGCCGCGCGAGCGGCGTTGGATGAAGCGCATGCCCTGTGCGACGACTCAGCCTTGCGCGACAGTGCCGCCTGCCTCGGCGTGACGTTGGGCCTCGGCCGCGTCGACTACGCTGAGCGCAAAGTCGACGCGGCGCTGGCTCGCGTCGAGCCGCTGGTCGGCGCTTTGCAACGCCATCCGCAGGCCGGCGACGACCTGGCCGAGAGCTATGAGCTGCTGGCGCTGTTGCGCATGCTGCGCAACCAGCCCGACGCCTCACACGAGGCGTTCAAGCGTGCGTTGCAGCTGCGCCAGGCCGAATGGGGCGACGGTTCCGTGCGGCTGGCCGACATGCGCTATCGCTTTGGTCGCCACCTGTGGACCATGCGCCGCCTGGCGCAGGCCGAGGCAGCGCTGCGCGCCTCGTGGCAGACCACCAGCGCCGCACTGGGACCCGAGCACGTCGCCAGCGCACGCAGCGAGCTGTGGCTGGGCCGCCTGCAGACGACGGTCGGCTTGTCGGACGAAGGCATGGTGCATCTGCGCCATGCACGACAGGCGATGCAGGCACAAGCCGATCGGCTGGACCCTTCCGAGCTCTATCAAACCGAGGCCGCGTGGGCCGGTGCGCTGCTTTTCGATGGCCGACTGTCCGAGTCGAAAGTGGCGATCGATGAAGCCACCGCTCAACGGCAGCGCTTGGGCTCACGCGCCGGATCAGACCCGACGCTCGACCTGACCCAGGCCCGCTGGCTGCTCGACACCGGCCACTTTGCCGATAGCCGCGCGCTGCTGCTGAAGCTGCGCGACACCACGGTGACCCAGCTCGGGGCGCAGCACCCTTATGTGGCGGACCGCTTGTTGCGTCTGGCCCAGGTCGATCTGGCTGCCGGCGACCTGGGGGCGGCCGGGGCCGGCCTGACGGCGGCACTGGCCACCGAGGACAGCTTCGAGACCGTGTTCGGCACGCCCAAGCACCGGGCCCAGCTGCTGCAGGTGCAGCTGTGGCTGGAACAAGGCCACACCACCGAGGCCGCAGCACTGGCCGACAAGCTGCGCCAGCTCGCGGCGGCCACGCCCCGCGCCGAGCAGTACCGCGAATCGTTCCTGCTGCTGAACGAGACGGTGGGTCGGGCGCTCGCCGCCGCCGGCCGCGCCGCTGAAGCCTCCCCGTACTTCGAACAGTTCATCACCACACTCGAACCGGCCAACGCCCAGCACCCATGGCTGGCCATGGTGCGGGCCCATCACGCCGCCAGCCTGCTGAGCCAAGGCCTGGTGGCCGAAGCCCGGCGCCAGGCCGAGTTGGCCCACCGCGCCTTGTTGGCCCAGCCCTTGGCGGGGCCTCAGTTCTGGCGGCCACTGAAGGCCGTCGAAGCGCAGCTGGCGAAGGCCGGTCTGTCGTGATGGGGCCGCCTGTCCGGATCGGGCGGCCAAATGCGTTATTTGCTTTGAAGGCCCACTGTTGGGGTCGATTGACTGTAGGAGGACATATGGACACGTCAACTTCGCTGCGCACCAAGGTCTGGGCCGTGGCTCTGCCGTGGGTGCTCGCCGCCGGCTCGGGCTGGGCGGACGAAAACGGGCCGTTGCAGACTCAAAAGTGCAACGACCCGCCGCCTGCTTTCGATGCCAGCGTGATGCCGAACGGCGACATCGATCCGCTGATCACCGGCAAGTGGCTCAAGCCCGGCACGACCCGCACGACCGACGGCACCAACTCGCGTGAATCGCCTGAGCTGGGCGGGCCGAAGATCTTCAACACCAGCCAGACCTTCGAGTTCAAGGACCCGAAGGGCCTGATCAGCGGCAAGTACACCGAGATGATCGTCCAGGGCACCGACAAGAAGTGCAAGTGCCACCTGCGCATCCAGGTGCAACAGGGCTGCATCTCGCGCCTGCTGATCAACAAGTACGTGCACCCGCTGAAGCTGGTGGCCGACTACCGCGACGACCTGGGCGGCCGGATCGCGTCGAAGACAGCGTCTCGCTCGACCGACGGCACCACGATCAGCTTCGACCTGCGCACCCCTGTGTGCGCCGGCCAGGACACCCGCTGGCTGCTGCTGAACACCAGCATCGACGAGGTCGCGCCGCTGAACGTGCTGCAGTTCGTCTCGCCCGAGGGCCAGCTGTCGCAACCGCTGCCGTTCCACGTGCCGCTGTTTTGAGCGCCTGCCGACCGGCGCTATGATGCGCGCCGGTCGGCAGTTCACCCAGGCGTCGCCGCGTGGCCCCGTTCGAGATCGTTCTCGACGGCCCGAGCTAAACCTGCCCTGATCCTTTTTCTTGCCTTGGTCTGTTGAGCCCTGCGTTGAACGCGGCGCCTGAACCTTGGCTGCAAGTCGGCGACCCCAGCCCCCGGCCACACCACCGGGCCCGGTTCATGCGCGCGAGAAAGACGCACCATGACGACCATCGCCACGACCCCATCCTCTATTGCCGACCGCGGCCGCGACCGTGTGCCGCTGCATTGCGACGACCTGTCGCAGTTCGCCAAGACGCTGCGCCAGCAACTCGGTGAACACCTCGACAAATCGCCCGGCTCGGCGCCCAGCCATGTGCAGCTGCTGAACATGCTGGCCCGCGCGGCCGGCCACCGCAGCGTGCAGGCCCTGCGCGCCCAGGCCACGCTGACGCGGGCGCCCGCGCCGGCCGCCCCGGCGGCGAGCGCGGCCCACGCTGCCCCCGCCACCACGTTGGGCGCGCACGCGACCAAGGCCCTGACCCAGTTCGACGAGCACGGCCGCCTGGCCCGCTGGCCCTACAAGTTCGCGGTGCAGCGGCTGGCGATGTGGGGGCTGTGGCTGCGCTTCGATTCGGGCCGCATCTACACCGAGCGCGAGGTCAACGAGATCCTGAAGGCCTGGACGACCTATGGCGACCACGTGACGCCGCGGCGCGAGCTGGTCGAGATGAAGCTGCTCGGCCGCAAGCCCGACTGCTCGGCCTACTGGAAAGAGCCGCAGCGCCCGGCCGACGAGGTGCGGGCCATGCTGCAGGCGCTGCGCGCGCGGCGCTGATCAGTGCTCGCGCGGCCGCAGCGTCGCGGCGTGGCCCGCATCCGCTGCTGGCCACGCCAGCAGCCAGCCGAGCAGCGCCACCGCGCCCAGCACCTGCGCGGCCACGATGGCCGGCAGCAGCGCCACCGTGTCGATGACCCTGGCCGACAGCGGCAACGCACAGCACAGCAGGCAGGCCACCGCCAGGCCATAGAGCGCGGCGAACACGCGCCGTGCGCGGCGTGAGCGGGTGTGGCGCTCGGCGTCGAGCGGGTCGTGGCTGGTAGTCTGGCCGGTGGTTTGACTGGTCGTCATCGTGTTGCTCCCGTGATGACGACATTGGGCCCGGCCACAAGCTCAAGGGCTGAGCCCCGCGGCAGCGGTGGCCGCCGTCAGAACCGTTCGGATGCCAGCAGCAGGCTGGTCTCGGACTGCAGGATGCCGTCGATCAGCCGGATGCTGCCGAGCGCGGTGTTGAACGCGTCGAGCGATTCGGCCTGCAGCTCGGCGACGATGCCCCAGCGGCCGTTGGTCTTGTGCAGCGCGCGCACGCTGGGCTGGCCGCGCAGGGCGCGCAGCACCTCGTGCGCGCGGTTGCCGTCGACCGCGATCGTCATCAGCGCCCGCACCGGCGGTGCCGCCCCCGCCCCGGCCCCCAACCCGCCCAGCACCAGCGTGTAGCCGGCGATCACGCCGTCGCGCTCCAGCCGCGCCAGGCGGTTGTGCACCGTGCTGCGCGAGACGCCGGTCTTGCTGGCCAGCGCCGCCGTGCTCAGCCGCGCGTTGTCGCGCAGCAGGCCGATCAGGGCATGGTCGATGTCGTCGAGGGCCGCAGCGGCCTGGGCAGTGGGCATTTCGCGAACAAGGCTTGGCGATTTGCTCAGCATAGCCAGCAAACTGGTCGGTTCGCCGGCTTTTGTTTGGGCGGCACCCTGGCGAGACTGCGGCCGCCGAGCCACTTCGATCCGCTTCCCCCATGACCAGCACCGCCAGCCTTCAAGCCCCCCGCGCCGTCGTGATGATCCGCCCGCACGCTTTTCGCGTGAACCCGCAGACAGCCGCCGACAACGCCTTCCAGAGCCTGGTGGCCGCCACCGAATCGGGCCTGGCCGCGGCCGCATTCGAAGAGGTCAGCGCCGCCGCCGACCGGCTGCAGGCCGAAGGCGTGCGGGTGCACCTGTTCGACGACGACGGCCGCCACGACACGCCCGACTCGGTGTTTCCGAACAACTGGTTCTCGACCCACGCCGGTGGCCAGATCGCGGTCTACCCGATGGCGATGCCCAGCCGCCGCCGCGAGCGCCGCCCCGACGTGATCGAGCTGCTGAAGACCGAGTACCGGGTGCAGGACGTGATCGACTACTCGGGCCTGGCGCACGACGGCGTGTACCTCGAAGGCACCGGCGCGATGGTGCTCGACCACATCGGCCGCATCGCCTACACCGCGCGCTCGAACCGCGCCGACCCGGTCGCGCTGGAGCGCTTCTGCACCCACTTCAACTTCGAGCCGATGGTGTTCGACAGCGCCGACCGCCACGGCCGGCCGGTCTACCACACCAACGTGCTGATGTGCCTGGCCACCCGCTTCGCACTCGTCGGGCTGGACCTGATGACCGACCCGCGGCGCCGGGCCGAGGTCTGCCAGCGGCTCGAAGACAGCGGGCGCGAGGTGATCGCGCTGAGCCCGGCGCAGATCGCCGAGTTCGCCGCCAACGCGATCGAGCTGAGCAGCCCGGCTGGCCGGTTGCTGGCGTTGTCGACCCGCGCCGCCGCGGCGTTGACCGACAAGCAGCGCGCCACCATCGAGCGCAGCACCCGCCTCGTCGCGCTGCCGGTGCCAACGATCGAGCAGGCCGGCGGCTCGGTGCGCTGCATGATCGCCGGCATCCACCTGACGCGGCGTTGATCCCGTTGCGCGGCACGCCGCGTGGCCGCACGATGGCGCGTTGGCGCAAGCGCTTGGCGCGGCCCGGCAAGCCCTGGGCACCACCACTGCCTATGCTCGCCGGGACACCGAAGGAGCATGCATTGAGACGCTGGAACGGCTGGGGCGACACGACCGTCGGCCTCGAACTGAACGAGGCCGCCTTGGGCTTTCTGGCCGAGCGCATCGGCGCGGGCCAGGCGCCGGCCGATGCGGCGCTGAGCGCAGCGCTGGCACAGGTCGCCGACCAGCCATCGCGCCTGCCGCCGCACCCGCTGGTCAGCACCGACCCCGAGCAGCGGCTGCGCGCCAGCTTCGGCCAGAGCCTGGGCGACTGGCTGCGGCTGCGCTTCGGCCGGCTCGGCCGCATCACCGACGGTGTCGCCTGGCCGGAAAGCAACGACGAACTGCGCCAGGTGCTGGCCTGGGCCGGCACGGTGGGCGCGGTGGTGATCCCCTGCGGCGGCGCCACCAGCGTCGTCGGCCACCTGACGCCCCCCGAAGGCCAGCGGCCGGTGTTGACGCTGATGCTCGGCCGCCTGCGCCGCCTGCTGCAGCTGGATCCGCTGGCGCAACTGGCGACCTTCCAGGCCGGTGTCGCCGGCCCCGATCTCGAAGCCCAGCTGCGCGCGCAGGGCTGGACGCTCGGCCACTACCCGCAAAGCTTCGAGTACGCCACGCTGGGCGGCTGGGTCGTGACCCGTTCGTCGGGCCAGCAGTCGGCGCGTTATGGCCGCATCGAGGCGATGTTCGCCGGCGGCACGCTCGAAACGCCGACCGGGCCGCTGGTGATCCCGCCGTTCCCGGCCTCGGCCGCCGGGCCGGACCTGCGCGAATGGGTGCTCGGCTCCGAGGGCCGGCTGGGCGTGCTGACCGAGGCCATCGTGCGCGTGCAGCGCCTGCCCGAGCGCGAGGCGTTCGTCGGTGTCTTCCTGCCCAGTTGGGCGGCGGGCGAGGCCGCAGCGCGCGAGCTGGCGCAGGCGCGCCTGGGCCTGTCGATGCTGCGACTCGCGAACCCGACCGAGACCGTCACCACGTTGGCGCTGGCCGGCCACGCCAACGCCATCGCCTGGCTCGAACGCCTGCTGCGCTGGCGCGGTTGCGGCGAAGGCAAGGTGCTGCTGATGCTGGGGCTGACCGGCGGCGCGGCGCAGGTCAGCGCGATGCGCTCGCAGGCCCAGGCCATCCTGCGGCGCCACGGCGGTGTGTCGACCGGCACGCTGCTGGGCCGCAAGTGGCAGGCCAACCGCTTTCGCGGCGTCTACCTTCGCAACGCGCTGTGGGCGCGTGGCTACGCGGTCGACACGATGGAAACCGCGGTCGACTGGCCGCGCGTCGGCGCCACGATGGCGGCGATGGAGCAGGCTGGCAGCACCGCACTCGCGGCCTTCGGCGAGCGCTGCCACGCCTACACCCACCTGTCGCATGTCTACGCCCAGGGCTCGAGCGTCTACAGCACCTTCGTTTTTCGCATCGGCGACGATTTCGACAGCGCCTGGGCGCGCTGGACGGCGCTCAAGCGCGCGGTCAGCGAGGCGGTGGTGCGCTCGGGCGGCACGATCAGCCACCAGCACGGTATCGGCAAGGACCATGCGCCCTATCTGGCGGCCGAGAAAGGCGCGCGTGGCCTGCAGGCCTTGCAGGCGCTGGTCGCGCACTTCGACCCGCAAGGGCTGATGGCCAGCGGCAACCTGCTGCCCCCCCGCACCGATGACCGCACCGATGACCGCACCGATGAACCGCGCTGAAGACCTCGCCGCGCTGCGCAGCGGCGGCCAGTGGGACGTGCTGGTCGTCGGCGGTGGCATCGCTGGCGCCGGTGTCGCGCTCGAAGCGGCCCGCGCCGGCGCCAAGGTCGCGCTGGTCGAGGCGCGTGACTTCGCCGGCGGCACCTCGTCGCGCTCGTCGAAGCTGGTGCACGGTGGGCTGCGTTACCTCGGCCAGGGCCGCATCGGCCTGACGCGCGAATCGCTGCACGAGCGCGACGCGCTGCTGGCCCAGGCCGGCGGCCTGGTGCGCCCGCTGCGTTTCGTGTTGCCGCTGCGCCAGGGCGCCAAGCCGGGGCGGCGCACGCTGGGGCTCGGCCTGGGCCTGTACGACGCGCTGGCCGGCCGCCGCACCCGCGGCTGGCACAGCGCTGCCGAGGTGCTGGGCCAAGCCCCCGGGCTCGATGGCCACGGGCTGATCGGTGGCTGGTCGTACCTCGACGCGCAGGCCGACGATGCGCGGCTGGTGCTGCGCGTGCTGGCCGAGGCGCGCTCGCTCGGCGCCCGGGCGGTGAACCATGTGCGGGTCGACGCGCTGCTGCGCGCCGACAGCCCGACACCCAGCGGCGCGATCGTGCAAGGCGCACGCCTGGTCGACACGGTGACCGGCGAGGCTCTCGACCTGCGCGCGCGCTGCGTCGTCAACGCCACCGGCGTCTGGGCCGACGTGTTGCGCACCTCGCTCGGCCACGCCCCGCTGCTGCGGCCCTTGCGCGGCAGCCACCTGCTGCTGCCCGACTGGCGGCTGCCGCTGGCGCAGGCGGTGGCGCTGTTCCACCCGCTCGACCAGCGGCCGGTGTTCGCGCTGCCGTGGGAGGGCGCCACGCTGGTCGGCACCACCGACCTCGACCACCGCGACGACCTGGCGCACGAGCCCGGCATCACCCGCGCCGAGCTCGACTACCTGTTGCAGGCGCTGCAGCACGCCTTCCCGGCGCTGGCGCTGGGCGAAGCCGACGTGCGCTCGACCTGGGCCGGCGTGCGGCCGGTGGTCAGCTCGGGCCGCAACGTCGACCCATCGAGCGAACCACGCGAGCACCTGGTGATCGACGAGCAAGGCCTCGTCACCGTCACCGGCGGCAAGCTGACGACCTTTCGCTCGACCGCGCGGCAGGCCTTGCGCTGCGCCGCCCGCCATGTGCCGGCGCTGGCCGGCGCGGGGTCCGACGGGGCCATCTTCGCGCCGCGCACGGCCGCGTCGGCGGCGCTCGACACGTTGCCCCCCGCGCTGCGCGAGCGCTGGGCCGCCCGCTTCGGCGACGACGCGCCAGGGCTGCTGCAGGCCGCGCAGCCAGGTGATCTGCAGACCATCGCCAACACCGGCATCGCCTGGGCCGAGCTGCGCTGGGCCTGCCACCACGAAGCCGTGGTGCACCTGGACGACCTGCTGCTGCGCCGCACCCGGCTCGGCCTGCTGCTGCGCAACGGCGGCGCCGAACTCGCGCCGCGCCTGCAGCCACTGGTGCAGCAGGCGCTGCATTGGAGCGACGACGAATGGCAGCGCGAGTGGGCGCGCTACCGAGCCCTGGTCGCACGCTGCTACGCGTTGCCGCCAAAGATTGCCGACGTCATCTCCGACCCTGGAAAACAGGTATGAACGACCCCCTGCTGCTGTCGCTGGACTGCGGCACCCAAAGCGTGCGCGCGCTGCTGATCGACCTGCACGGCAACATCCGCGGCAAGGCCCAGCAAGGCTTCGACGACTACGTGTCGCTGCACGAGGGCTGGCACGAGCACGACGCCGAGACCTTCTGGCAGGCCGCGGCCAGCGTCTGCCGGCGCGTGCTGCAGGCCCATGCGCACGAGCATGCGGCCGAGCGCGTGAAGGGCCTGGCGGTCACCACCCAGCGCGGCACGCTGCTGCCGGTGGACGCCGCGGGCCGCCCGCTGCGCCGCTTCATCACCTGGCTCGACCAGCGCCGCGCGAGCCGGCTGCCGCCGATCAGCCCGTGGTGGCGGCTGGCGTTCAAGGCCGTCGGCATCGCACCGACGATCGACTACTTCCAGCGCGAAGCCGAGGCCAACTGGATCGCCGAACACGAGCCCGAGGTGCTGGCCCGCACCCACAAGCTGCTGCTGGTGTCGGGCTGGTTGAACTACCGGCTGACCGGCCGCTTTGCCGACTCGGTCGCGTCGCAGGTCGGCTACCTGCCGTTCGACTTCAAGCGCCAGCAATGGGCCGGCCCGCGCGACTGGAAGTGGCAGGCGCTGCCGCTGCGGCCCGAGCACCTGCCCGAGCTGGTGCCGGCCGGCGACACGCTCGGCGGCCTGACGCGCGAGGCGGCGGCCGCCACCGGGCTGCCCGAGGGGCTGCCGGTGATCGCCGCCGCGGCCGACAAGGCCTGCGAGATCGTCGGCGCCGGCGCGGTGGCGCCGCACATCGGCGCCGTGTCGTACGGCACCACCGCGACGATCGACGTCACGACGCCGCGTTATGTCGAGGCGCTGTCGTTCATCCCGCCGTACCCGGCCCTGCTGCCGGGTCAGTTCAACACTGAGGTGCAGATCTTTCGCGGCTACTGGCTGGTGCGCTGGTTCAAGGACCAGTTCGGCCACCCGGAGGTGGCCGAAGCGCTGGCCGCCGGTGTCAGCCCCGAGGCGCTGTTCGACCGCCTGGTGGCCCAGGTGCCGCCCGGCTCGCAGGGGCTGATGCTGCAGCCTTACTGGACACCCGGCATCCGCCACCCGGGGCCGGACGCGCGCGGCGCGATCATCGGCTTCTCTGACGTGCACACCCGCGCCCACCTGTACCGCGCGATCCTCGAAGGGCTGGCCTATGCGCTGCGCGACGGCAAGGAGCGGATCGAAAAGCGCAGCGGCACGCCGATCACCGAGCTGCGCGTGTCGGGCGGCGGCGCGCAGTCGGACGCGGCGATGCAGCTGACCGCCGACATCTTCGGCCTGCCGGCCACGCGGCCGCACACCTTCGAGACCTCGGGCCTGGGCGCGGCGATCGCCGCCGCGGTGGGCCTGGGCCTGCACCGCGACTTCGCAAGCGCGGTCGCGGCGATGACGCGGCTGGGCCAACGCTTCGAGCCCCACCCGCAGCACCACGCGCTGTACGACGCGCTCTACCACGGGGCCTACCAGCGCATGTACGGCCGCCTGGCGCCGTTGTACGCGCAGCTGCAGCGGGTGCTGCGCACGGCGCGCTGACCGGCAGGCGCCGCCCGGCGGCCCGGGCGTGATGCGTCACACTGCGGGCCATGCCGCCCGTTGCCGCCCCCCACCCGCCACGCCTGCCGCCGCTGGAGCGCGCCCGGGTCGTCGGCGCCTATGCCAACACCGCGGTCGAGACCGCCCGCGACCAAGGCGCCGACCTGGCGCGCCTGGCCCAGGCCTGCGGGCTGGCCACGCTGACGCCGGCACCGGACCTGTCCGTGCGCCAGTACATGCGCCTGCTCGACACCGCCGCGGCGCAGCTGGGCAACCCGGCGTTCGGCCTGCAGGTCGGCCAGCGCATGCGCCTGGCCACCTTCGCCGGCTACGGCCTGGTGCTATGCACCTGCGCCGACTTTCGCGCCGCCGCGGCGCAGACCTGCCGCTTCGAGGGCCTGGCGCACGACCTGGGCCGCTCGGAGATCGTCGAGGGCGACGGTGTCGCGCACTACTACTGGCACTCTCCCTGGCTCGACCAGCCCGGCGCGCGCCAGCTGAGCGAAAGCGTGGTCGCCGGCATCCGCGCCTTTGCGCACTGGCTGGCCGGCGGTGCGCTGCCGGCCAGCGAGGTGCGCTTCACCCACGCGCGGCCGGCGGAGATGTCGGCCGAGCTCTACGAGCAGGCGCTGGGCGTGCCGGTGTCGTTCGGCGCGCCGGTCACCGAGCTGCGTTTTCCGTCGGCGGTGCTCGATGCGCAGATCCCGCACGCCGACACCAGCCTGTTCCCCGAGCTGGAGCGCCTGGCCGGCGAGCGGCTGCAGGCGCGCGACCGCGCCTCGCAAGAGCCGCCGCTGCTGCGCCAGGTACGCGAGCAGGTGCAGGCCCGGCTGATGCACGACCGCGCGACGCTCGGCGAGGTGGCGGCCGCGCTGGCCTTGTCGGGCCGCTCGCTGCAGCGCCGGCTGGCCGAGGCCGGCATGCCGTTCACGACGCTGGTCGACGAGACCCGGCGCGAGCTGGCCCAGCGCTACCTGCGCGACGCCAGCCTGAGCCTGACCGAGGTCGCGTTCCTGCTTGGCTACGGCCAGCAAAGCAGCTTCAACCACGCGTTCCGGGCCTGGTTCGACTGCACGCCAGCGGCGTGGCGGGCCCAGGCCCTGCAGGCCGCCGCGGCGCCGGTGGCCTGAGCGGCCGCACGCGCCCGGCACCATCGGCGCAAAGCCGGCCACAATCGCGCGATCCGGCCACCCCGGCCACCGTGACTTTTCCCATCCCTGCAGCCATGGCCCAACGCGTTCTCACCGGCATCACCACCACCGGCACCCTGCACCTCGGCAATTACGTCGGCGCGATCCGCCCGGCCATCGCGGCCAGCCGCGAGGCGGGTGTCGAGAGCTTCTATTTCATGGCCGACTACCACGCGCTGATCAAGTGCGACGACCCGGCCCGCATCGAGGCCTCGCGCCTGCAGATCGCCGCCACCTGGCTGGCCGCCGGGCTGGACCCGGCCAAGGTCACCTTCTACCGCCAGAGCGACATCCCCGAGATCCCCGAGCTGACCTGGCTGCTGACCTGCGTCACCTCCAAGGGCCAGATGAACCGCGCCCACGCCTACAAGGCCTCGGTCGACGCGAACCTGGCCGCCGGCGAGGACGCCGACGCCAACATCTCGATGGGGCTGTACAGCTACCCGATCCTGATGGCGGCCGACATCCTGATGTTCAACGCGCACCGCGTGCCGGTGGGCAAGGACCAGGTGCAGCACATCGAGATGGCGCGCGACGTGGCGCAGCGCTTCAACCACCTTTTCGGGCAGGGCCAGGAGTTCTTCGTGCTGCCCGAAGCGCAGACCGACGCCGAGATGGAGCTCTTGCCCGGCCTCGATGGCCGCAAGATGAGCAAGAGCTACGACAACGCGATCCCGTTGTTCGAGGGCGGTGCCAAGGCGCTGCGCGAGGCGATCGCGCGCATCGTGACGGACTCGAAGCTGCCGGGCGAGCCGAAGGAGCCCGAGGGCACCGCGCTGATGACGATCTACGACGCCTTCGCAACGCCGGCGCAGCGCGCAGCCTTCCGCGCCGAGCTGCGCGGCGGCCTGGCCTGGGGCGAAGCAAAACAGCGCCTGTACGACCTGATCGACGCCGAGATCGGCCCGATGCGCGACAAGTACGACGCGCTGATGGCGCACCCTGAACGCATCGAAGCCGCGCTGCAAGAAGGTGCCGCCAAGGCGCGCGCGATCGCCGCGCCGTTGCTGGCGCGCCTGCGCGAGGCGGTCGGCCTGCGCCGCTTCCAGCCGCTGAAGGCCGCGGTGGCCGAAGCGCCGAAGGCCAAGGCCGCGTTGCCGGTGTTCAAGCAGTATCGCGAGGCCGATGGCCGCTTCTACTTCAAGCTCAGCGCACACGACGGCCGGGTGCTGCTGCAAAGCGAAGGTTTTGCCGGCGGCCGCGATGCCGGCGAGTGGGTCAAGAAGCTGAAGACCGAAGGCGCCGCGGCGCTCGCCGGGGCGCCGGTGGCGCGCGGCGACGGGGTGGCCGACAGCGAGGTGGCCGAGGCCCTGGCGGCCCTGGTGGCCGCGGCCGCCGAGTAGGGCCTGTTGACACTACGGAGACCCGATGCGTTGCCACCAGAACAAGTCGAGCGCAAGGCGCAAAACGAAGCCGGGGTGCAGCCCCGGCGAGGCTTTGCAACGCCGCGGTCGGCTGTTCTGGTGGCAACCCTTCGGGAACGGGCCGTGCAGGGCGCATGGCGTCGTTGCCCACCTTGCCCAGGCACCAGCCTGGGTGGCGGCGGGCGCCTTGCCCTGCATCCCTGCACGACCCGTTCGCACGGGCCTCCGTAGCGTTAACAGGCCCCAGTCGACCGCAGCGAGGTGGTGATGCTCGACAGCCTGCTGGCCGGCATCCACAAGTTCAGCCCGTTCCTGCTGTTGTTGCTGGCGGTGACGTTCGCCTGGTGGTGGCGGCGCGACCAGGCGTTGCGGCGCGAGGCCTACATCCGCGAGGCCCAGCTGCCGCGCGGCCTGTACGACGCGCTGCGCAAGCGCCGGCCCGAGCTGAGCCTGAAGGACTGCCAGCTGGTCAACACCGCGCTGCGCCAGTTCTTTCTCGCGCACCTGAAGAGCGGCCGGCGCTACGTGTCGATGCCGTCGCAGGTGGTCGACGACCTGTGGCACGAGTTCATCCTGCACACCCGCAACTACGACGAGTTCTGCCGCCGCGCGTTCGGCCGCTTTCTGCACCACACGCCGGCGGCCGTGCTGGGCAGCGGCGGCGGCAAGACCAACGCCGGGCTGCGCCGCTGCTGGTGGCACGTGTGCAAGCTCGAGAACATCAACCCGCGCCAGGCCACAAGGCTGCCGCTGCTGTTCGCGCTCGACCACAAGCTCGGCGTCGCCGGCGGCTTCGTCTATGCGCTCGACTGCAGCAACACCTTGCGCCGCGCCGATGATGGCAGCGTCGTCTACTGCGGCGCCGACCTCGGCACCTACGGCGAAGGCAACTTCGGCGACGGTGGCGGCAGCGCCAGCGGCTGGAGCTTCAGCGGCTTCAGCTTCGGCAGCGATGGCGGTGGAGACGGCGGCGGCGACGGGGGCGGGAGCTGCGGTGGTGGTGGATGCGGCGGCGATTGACACAAGGGCGCGCCACAGCGGCAGCCCCTGACCCCCGATGAACGAACCCCACGCGCCATTCCCGAACGCGTTCCAGGCGTTCTTGCTGGTCGTCGCGCTGTTCCTCGCCGAGGTGCTGTTCGGCGCCTTGCTCAGAGACTTCAACGGCGTGCTCGGGCTGGGCGAATGGTCGCTCGATGCGCTCGACGTGGTGCTGGCCAACGGGCTGGTGCTGAGCATCGTGCTGCACCGCATGGGCCTGAGCCACCGGGTGCTGATCCACCCGTCCAGCGCGTCGCCCCACGCGACCTTCTGGCTGCTGCTCGGGCCGATCCTGGCGGTCACGCCGGTGATGGTGCTGGTGCTGGGCGTGCTCAACGACTGGCTGACGCAGCTGCTGCCGCTGTCGGCCTGGGAGCAGGCCGCGTTCGAGCACATGGCCGAGGGCGGCTTCGTCGCGGTGACCACGGTCTGCCTGCTCGGGCCGGTGCTCGAAGAGCTGCTGTTTCGCGGCGTGGTGCTGCGCGGCTTCTTGCAGCTGTACCCGCGCGGCGCGGCGATCACCGGCTCGGCGCTGCTGTTCGGGTTTGCGCACCTGAACATCCACCAGTTCCTGGTCGCGATGGTGATCGGCACGCTGGCGGGCTGGCTCTACGACCGCACCCGCTCGCTGCTGCCCTGCATCACCTTGCACGTGGCGTTCAACACCAGCATCACGCTGCTGGGCCAATGGGCCGATGACCTGCCCGACGACACCGAGGTGCCGCTGCTGGCCTGGCTGCTCGCCGCCGGCCTGGGCGCCGTGGGGGCCGCCCTGCTGCGCCGGCTGCTGGTGCGCCCGGCGCCGCGCGGGTAGGGTGCGCCGATACGGCGGTCAGAAGCGGTACTGCATGCGCAGCGTGAACATGCCGCCGTGCTTGCTGTAGACCGTGCCGAGCAGGTAGGCCGCCTGGTAGAGCAAGGCCTTGTCCGGGCCGCTGCCCTGGCCCAGGTCGACATGGCCGAAGAAGGCCGGGCCGGCGCGGTGCGACTGGCGGCTGTTCTCGTTCCAGTGGCTCCAATGGCCGAGTTCGCCGAAGCCCTGCAGGCCAAAATCCATCAGCGGGTGCCAGCGGTGGCGCAGCTGCCACTGGTACTTCATCTGGATCGGCTTGCCGTCCTCAGGCTCGAAGCTGCGCTCGAAGAAGATGTTGGCGTTCAGCTGGGTGCGGCCAAGGTCGGTCTGCAGCACCGGGCCGTATTCGAGCGCATAGGTCTGGCCGCCGTAGCCGGCCTGGCGGATCAGGCTGGCGTGCAACGCCAGGTCGATCGGCCATTCGCCCTGCGTCAGCAAGACATCGTTCTGCCAGGTCAGCGAGCTGGGCACCACGTCCCAGTTCGACGGGCCGATCGTGCTGTACAGCAGCTCGGTGGTCCAGCGGGTGTTGACGCCGTAACCCAGGCCCAGCTCGGGCCAGATGGTTTCGGGCCGGCCGCCGAACTTGACCGTCCAATAGCGGAAATCGACCGTGCGCAGGCCGGCGTTGTCGTACGCGGTGACGACGTAGTAGCCGGGGTCGGCGTAGGCGGGCGCGGTGGGCAGCAGCCCCACCAGCGCGGCGACCAGCCAAAGAAGGATTCGATGCACGGGCAGGCTCCGGCGGCCGCAGGCAGCCACTCTTGCTCGCAGTCTGCGGCCCCGCGCCCGGCCACGAAGGCCGAAAAAGCGCCGCCTTGGTCGGCCGTCTGCTCACCAGGCGCGCGCAGCGCCGCCGCCCATCAAGTGGCGTGCGCGGATCCGGCTTGGCCGGTCCGCTGCGCGAGCCCCCTGGGGGGCAGGCCCCGGAAGGGGCCGTGGGGGCCCGGTTCACTCCCACGGGTAACGCACCCCCATCTGGGCACGAATGCGGTCCATCCAGCCCAGCGTGGCCAGCGTGTCGGCGTGCGACATCACCGCGCTCTCGACGCGGCCGGCGCGTGCGCAGCGCACCGCCTCGTCGATCTCGCCTTCGAAGCCGTTGATCGCCAAAGGCGCCTGCACCAGCACCGGCGCCTGGCCGTCGACATGCAGCTGGGCTTCGGTGGCCTCCCAGAAGGTTCGGGGCACGACGATGTGGCCGTGCTGGCCGAAGATGCGCAGCCCGTTGTCGGCCGCGCCGTCGAAGCCGCAGGTGAACTGCGAGGCAAGCCCGCGGCCAAAGTCCAGCGTGGCCCAGACGCGTTGATCGACCCCGGTCGGCGCCAGCTGGCCGCTGGCCTGCAACGCCTCCGGCTCGGGGCAGTCGCCCAGCGCCTGCTGCAGCACCCAGCGCGTCATCGTCAGGTTGTAGACGCCCAGGTCGAGCAGCGCCCCGCCGGCCAGCGCCGGGTCGTACAGGCGGCTCGCCGGCTCGTACGGTGCGTCGAAGCAGAAGCTCGACTGCAGGCCACGCAGCGGGCCGATCGCGCCGTCGGTCAGCCAGGCCTTGATCGTCGCGTAGACGGGCAAAAAGCGCGTCCACACCGCCTCCATCAAGAACACGCCGCGCTCACGCGCCAGCCCGACCAGCGGCAGCGCCTCGGCTCGGCTGGCGACCAGCGGCTTCTCGCACAGCACCGCCTTGCCGGCCAGCAGCGCCTGGCGGACCGCGCCGCCGTGAAAGGCGTGCGGTGTGGCGATGTAGACACCGTGCACGTCGGGCCGCGCCAGCGCGGCGGCCAGGTCGGCAATGGCGGGGATGGCAGGGATGGGGGGCGCCCCCTCGCGGGTCCAGTGGTCGGCAAAGGCCTGGGCGCGGCCCAGGTCGCGCCCTTGCACCACCGCCAGGTGCATGCCGGGCAGCCGGTGCACCGCCTCAGCGAAGCGGTGGGCGATGCGACCGGGGCCGACCAGGGCCCAGCCGAACGAGGGCGAGACGGGCGTCGAAGGCAGGGTGCTCATCGGCCGATTATCCGAAGCCTGGCACGGCTTGCGGGCGCGTGCGCGAACGCGCGGTGAGTGCCCGCGCCGGCGCTAAAGGTTGAACCGCCGCGCCCCCTAGAAGCCGGCTATCGCGGCACCGAGGCGGGTGCTAGTTTTCGCCCGCGTCGGCCGGGCTTGGCGGGCGCTGATTTCCCCAAAACACAGGAGATGACAGCATGCGAACGATGGCTTTGATTCTGGCGGCCTCGCTGTTCAGCGCGGGCGCCTTGGCCGCCGGCTATTCGGAGAAAAAATCAGGCGACCTGGCCGACAGCGGGCTGACGCCGACGGCGGTCAAGCTCAAGCTCGGCGACAACGTGGTCTCGGGCAACTACGGCACCAAGAACGGCGTGACCGACCGCGACTACTTCACCATCAAGATCGCCGCCGGCCAGCAGCTGGACGCGATCATCCTCGAGCCCGAGACGCTGGTCGGCCTGAACGTGTCGTTCATCGGCGTGCAAAAGGGCAAGCAAGTCACCGTGCCGCCGGTCGGTGGCTCGCCCGAAGACCTGCTGGGCTGGACCCACTACGGCACCGACGACGAAGGCACCGACATCCTGCCGGCGATGGGCACCGGCACCGGCGCCAAGGGCTTCGTGCCGCCGCTCGGCCCGGGCACCTACAGCTTCTGGGTCCAGGAGCTGGCGAGCTGCGCCTGCAAGTTCCGCTTCACGTTCCGCGTCGGCACGAGCGCTGAATAGGGGCCCTTCAAACCTTCTCGGGCACCGGGTTGCGAAAGCCCACGTTGAGCAGGTTCCACGCATTGATCGTGGCGATCGTGAAGCCGAGCTCGGCGATCTCGGTGTCCGAGAAGTGCTCGCGCAGGCGGGCGAACTCTTCGTCGCTGGCGTCGCTGTTCGGCGTCGCGGTGATCAGCTCGGCCCAGCGCAGCGCGGCGCGTTCACGCTCGCTGAAGAACGGGGCCTCGCGCCAGCCGGCCAGTGCATTCAGGTGGCGCGCATCGACGTCGTGCTTGATCAGGTCGCGCCAGTGCATGTCGATGCAGTAGGCGCAGCCGTTGATCTGCGACACGCGCAGCAAGACCAGGTCGACCAGCTTCACGCCGAGCGAGCTGGCGTGCACGGTGGCCGACAGCGCCAGCAGCGCCTGGAACGACTTCGGGGCCAGTTGGTAGTACGGGACGCGGGGAGCGTGGGTCGTCATGGCAAGACACTTTCGATTCGGGTTGGAGGGAAATCGGCAACCGTCTTTGTCGGTTCCTGCTTGTTAGACGCGGGGCGCGTGGCCGTTGTGACAGCGGCCGATCAGATTTCTTGCGGTATGCCGGCCAGCTTGTCCGGGTTGCGCACCGCATAGATCGCGACGATGCGTTCGCCGTCGGTGACCACCGCCTGGGCCGATTCGAGCTGGCCGTCGATGTAGCGCAGCAGCCCCGGCTCGCCATTGATCTGCGCGATGCGGTAGGCGACCTTGTCCTTCAGGCGCAGCGCCATCGCCCAATACAGGTTGGTGATGCGCTCGGCACCGCGCAGGATGTGCAGGAACGCCGGCACCTTGCCGCCGCCGTCGCCCACCACCTGCACGTCGTCGGCCAACAGCGCCTTCATCGCGTCGCGGTCACTGTGGCGCGCCGCGTGGACGAACTTCTCCAGCAGCCGGTATTGCGCGCCCTGGCTGACGTCGAAGCGTGGCCGGTCTTGCTGCACACGCTCGGTGGCGCGGTGCACCAGCTGGCGGCAGGCCGCTTCGCTCTTGCCCAGCAGCGCGGCGATGTCCGCATAGTCCTGGTCGAAGGCCTGGCGCATCAGGAAGGCCGCGCGCTCCTCGGGCGACAGCCGCTCCAGCACCCACAGCAGCGCGACCGAGAGTTCACCGGCCAGCTCGGCCACCGCCTCGGGCGTGCGCTCGTCGATCGCCTCGACCAGCGGCTCGGGCAGCCACCAGCCGACATAGGCCTCCCGCTCGGTCTTGGCCACCCGCAAGCGGTCGATCGCCAGCCGCGTCACCACGGTCACCAGCCAGGCCTCGGCCGACTGCAGCGTGCTGCGGTCGACCTGGTGCCAACGCAGCCAGGCATCCTGCAGCACGTCTTCCGCATCGGTGCGGGTGCCGAGCATGCGGTAGGCGATCGAGAACAGCTTGGGGCGCGCGGCGGCGAAGGCGTCGAGCGCGTCGTCGGGGAAGGAAGGGGCCATGGCGCGGTTCGCAGGTGGAGATGACCACCAGACGTGGCCGCCCGCCCGTTTGTGACAGGCCTGCCGACTTTTTACCTCGCCGCCGACCTCGCCGCCGACCTCGCCCCCACGGGCCTCAGGCCGCCACGGCCTGCCGCACCGCCCGTTCCCAGCGCTGCATCAGCTCTGCGGCGCGCTCGCGCGGCAGTGTGGGTTCGAAGCGTCGCTCGACCTGCCACTGCGCCGCGAGCTCGTCCAGGCTCTTCCAGACGCCGGTGGCCAGGCCGGCCAGGTACGCCGCGCCGAGCGCGGTGGTCTCGATCACGCGCGGCCGCACCACCGGGATGCCCAGCAGGTCGGCCTGGAACTGCATCAGCAGGTTGTTGACGCAGGCGCCACCATCGACGCGCAGCTCGGTCACGGCGTGGCCGCCCGCGGCCACCGCGTCGCGGCTCATCGCCTGCAACAGCGCAGCGCTCTGGAACGCGATGCTCTCCAGCGCCGCACGCGCGATGTGCGCCGCGTTGCTGCCACGCGTCAGGCCGACGATGGTGCCGCGCGCATCGGGCTGCCAGTACGGTGCCCCGAGGCCGGTGAAGGCCGGCACGAACATCACGCCGCCCGAGTCGGGCACGCTTTCGGCCAGCGCCTGCACCTCGGAGCTGGACTTGATCGCGTTGAGCCCGTCGCGCAGCCACTGCACCACCGCACCGGCGATGAAGACGCTGCCTTCGAGCGCGAACTCGGGCGTCGTGGTGGGCTGGGCCGCGCTGGTGGTGATCAGGCCGTTGGCGCTGGTCTGGAACGCGCTGCCCGTGTGCATCAGCATGAAGCAGCCGGTGCCGTAGGTGTTCTTCGCCAGCCCGGCCTTGAAGCAGGCCTGGCCGAACAGCGCACTCTGCTGGTCACCGGCGATGCCGGCGATCGGGATCGCCGCGCCGAGCAGTGCGGCCTCGCACTCGCCGTAGACATGGCTGCTCGGGTGCACCTGCGGCAGCAGGCTGTCAGGCACGTGCAGCGCGCCGAGCAGGCCCGGGTCCCAGCGGTTGTGGCGCACGTCGAACAGCATCGTGCGCGAGGCATTGCTGACGTCGGTGGCGTGGACACGGCCGCCGGTCAGCTTCCACAGCAGCCAGCTGTCGACGGTGCCGAAGGCCAGGTCGCCTTGCGCGGCGGCGATGTGCGCGCCCGGTGCATGGTCGAGGATCCAGCGGATCTTGGTGCCGGAGAAGTACGCGTCGATCACCAGCCCGGTGGTCTCGCGCACCTTGGGCTCCAGCCCATGCTCACGCAGCTGCGCGCACAGCGGCTCGGCGCGCCGGTCCTGCCAGACGATCGCGTTGTGCACCGGCTGGCCGGTGCGGCGGTTCCACACCACGGTGGTTTCGCGCTGGTTGGTGATGCCGATGGCCCGGATGTCGGCGGCCGTGAGGCCGGCCTTCTGCAAGGCCTCGCGCGCGGTGGCGAGCTGGCTGTCCCAGATCTCGTTCGGGTCGTGCTCGACCCAGCCCGGCTGCGGGTAGATCTGGCGGAACTCGCGCTGCGCCATCGCGACGATGCGGCCACGCTCATCGAACACGATCGAGCGTGAACTGGAGGTGCCTTGGTCGAGGGCGAGGATGTACGTCATGGTCTGCCCCTCGTCCGATGGGTACATCGGCCGGTCCCCCGAGGAGACGCGGACCGGCTAGGGAGCGGCCCGTCGCTCGGTCCGCCGGAAGTTTGAGCAAGCTGAATCATGATTGGACGCACTCCAATTGCACCCCCGCCTCGGCCAGCAGCGCGGGAAACGGCGCCGGCGGCGGCCGGTCGGTGAACAGCAGGTCGATCTGGTCGACACGGGCCAGCTCGACCATCGCCGGGCGGTTGAACTTGCTGTGGTCGGCGGCGAGCCAGATCTCGCGCGACTGCTCGATGATCGCGCGCGAGACCTTGACCTCGCGGTAGTCGAAATCGCGCAGCGACCCGTCGGCCTCGATGCCCGAGATGCCGATCAGCCCGATGTCGACACGGAACTGGCGGATGAAGTCGACCGCCGCTTCGCCGACGATGCCGCGGTCGCGGTTGCGCACCACGCCGCCGGCCACGATGACCTCGCAGTCGACGTTGTCGGCCAGGATCGCCGCGACGTTGAGGTTGTTGGTGATCACGCGCAGGCCCTTGTGGCGCAGCAGCGCGCGGGCGACCGCCTCGGTCGTCGTGCCCAGGTTGATCAGGATCGAGCAGCCGTTGGGCACGCGCGCGGCCACCGCCTTGGCGATGCGCGTTTTCGCATCGGCGTTTAGCGACTCGCGCTGTCGGTGGGCGATGTTCTCGGTGGTCGAGCTGGGCAGCCGCACGCCGCCATGAAACCGCGCCAGCAACCCAGCCTCGGCCAGCAGCTTCACGTCGCGCCGCACCGTCTGCAGCGTGACGCCGAAGCGGTCGGCCAAGGCTTCGACGGTGGCCACGCCATGCGTGCGCACGGCGTCGAGCAACTCGGACTGACGCGGGTTGGGGGTCATGGCCCGCATTGTCGTGAGTGGCCGCAGGTCGGGCGAATCAGTGCAAACCCGAAAGCAAAACGACTAAAACGAACTTGCAAACGAACATTGCATGGGGTAAAACGAAAAAAGAAGAACACGGACGGCCTCGCCTGCCGTTGTTCTCGCCCCCCGACGACTCCAGGAGACAACCCTGTTCAACGACGCGCCCCAAGGCGTGCCTGCGCACGCTGCCGATGCCACCGGCCCGGGGCCGCTGGCGTGCGACGTGCTGGTCGTCGGCGGTGGCATCAACGGCGCCGGCATCGCGCGTGACCTGGCCGGCCGAGGTTGGCGCGTGCTGCTGGCCGAGGCCGACGATTTCGCCGCGCACACCTCGTCGTCGTCGACCAAGCTGATCCACGGTGGCCTGCGCTACCTCGAGTACTACGAGTTCTCGCTGGTGCGCAAGGCCCTGCAGGAGCGCGAGGTGCTGCTGAAGAGCGCGCCGCACATCATGTGGCCGCTGCGCTTCGTGATGCCGCACGACCCGTCGATGCGGCCGGCGTGGCTGATCCGCCTGGGCATCTTCCTGTACGACCACCTGGCCAAGCGCGAGGTGCTGCCCGGCTCGCGCGGCGTGGACCTCACCACCCACGCCACCGGCGCGCCGCTGAAGCCCGAGTTCACCCGCGGCTTCGTCTATTCCGACGGCTGGGTCGACGACGCACGGCTGGTGGTGCTGAACGCGATCGACGCCCGCGCCAAGGGCGCGACGCTGCTGACCCGCACCCGCGTGACCCGCGCCGAGCGGCGCGAGCGCACCTGGCACGCCACGCTGCAGGCCGAAGACGGCGGCGAGCGGCAGGTCACCGCCCGCGCGCTGGTCAACGCCGCCGGCCCGTGGGCCGAGGCCTTCTTGCGCGGCGTGGCGCTGCCGGCCCGCGGCGAGGCGCTGGCGACCAAGAGCCTGCGCCTGGTCAAGGGCTCGCACATCGTCGTGCCGCGCTGCTTCGCGCACGACCACGCCTACATCTTCCAGAACCCCGACAAGCGCATCATCTTCGCGATCCCGTACGAGCGCGATTTCACGCTGATCGGCACCACCGATGTCGAGCTGCATGGCGACCCGCGCGGCGCGCGCATCAGCGAGAGCGAAACCGCCTACCTGTGCGAGCAGGCCAGCCGCTATTTCCGCCGCCCGGTGCGCACCGCCGACGTGGTGTGGAGTTATGCCGGCGTGCGCCCGCTGCTCGAAGACGACGCCGGCGACCCGTCGGCCGTGACGCGCGACTACCTGCTCGAGACCAACACCGCCGGCGGCCAGGGTGCGCCGCTGCTGAGCGTGTGGGGCGGCAAGATCACCACCTTCCGCAAGCTGGCCGAAGACGCCGCCGACGACATCGGCCGCATGCTCGGCGAGCACCGCCCGGCGTGGACGCACGGCGCCTTCCTGCCCGGCGGCGAGCTGTCGGGCTGGATCGGCACGGCGCAGAAGCCCGACACCGATTTCGAACGCCTGGTGCACGCCGTGGGCGCGCGCCACCCGTGGCTGCCGACGGTGCTGGTGCGCCGCCTGTCGCGGGCCTACGGCGCCCGCATCGGCGAGCTGATCGGCACCGCGCAGAGCCTGGCCGACCTGGGCGCCGAGATCGCGCCGGGCCTGTACGAGGCCGAGCTGAACTTCTTGCGCCAGACCGAATGGGCCTGCACCGGCGACGACGTGCTGTGGCGGCGCAGCAAGCTGGGCCTGCACTACACGCCAGCCGAGCGCGCCCGCGTCGGCGCGTGGATGGACCGCGCCGCGACCGAACACCCCGTGACACCAACGTTTGTGGATCAGACGACCGAGATGAAGGACACCCCATGCAGCTGACGCTGGAGGGCATCAGCAAGAACGTCGGGGCCGAAACCTGGCTGCACGACATGAGCCTCGCGCCGCACCCCGGCGCCGTCACCGTCTTGCTCGGTGCCACGCAGGCCGGCAAGACCAGCCTGATGCGCATCATGGCCGGGCTGGACACGCCGACGGCCGGGCGCGTCAGCGTCGACGGCAAGGACGTGACCGGCGTGCCGGTGCGCGAGCGCAATGTCGCGATGGTCTACCAGCAGTTCATCAACTACCCGTCGATGAGCGTGGCCGACAACATCGCGTCGCCGCTGAAGCTGCGCGGCGAGAAGGGTGTGGCCGAGCGGGTGCGTGAGCTGGCCAGCAAGCTGCACATCGAGATGTTCCTCGACCGCTTGCCGGCGGCCCTGTCGGGCGGCCAGCAGCAGCGCGTGGCACTGGCGCGCGCCTTGGCCAAGAACGCGCCCTTGATGCTGCTCGACGAGCCGCTGGTCAACCTGGACTACAAGCTGCGCGAGGAGCTGCGTGAAGAGCTGACCCAGCTGTTCGCCAGCGGCGACTCGACCGTCGTCTACGCCACCACCGAGCCGGCCGAGGCGCTGCTGCTGGGTGGCTACACCGCGGTGCTCGACGCGGGTGAGCTGCTGCAGTACGGGCCGACGGCCGAGGTCTTCCATGCGCCGGCGTCGATCCGCGTCGCGCGGGCTTTCAGCGACCCACCGATGAACCTGATCGGCGGCGAGGCGGTGAGCGTCGGCGTGCAAATGAACGCTGGGCCGGCGCTGCAGATTCCGTTGCCGGCGGCGTCGTCGCGCGCCTTGACGCTGGGCGTGCGCGCCAGCGCGCTGCGCGTGCAGGCGCGGCCGGGTGACGTGGCGCTGCCGGGCAAGGTCGAGCTGGCCGAGATCTCGGGCTCCGACACCTACGTCCACGTTGCAACGGCGGTTGGCGAACTCGTCGCGCAGCTGACCGGCGTGCACGACTTCGACCTCGGCGCCGCGATCACGCTGCACCTGAACCCGACGCAGGTCTATGTCTTCGACCAGGGCGGCCGCTTGCTCGTCGCCCCCACGCGCACCGGAGGACCACGCTGATGGCCCGCATCGACCTCGACCTCGCGCACTCGTACAAGCCGAACCCGAAAGAAGACGGCGACTACGCGCTGCTGCCGCTGAAGATGAGTTTTGTCGACGGCGGCGCCTACGCGCTGCTGGGCCCGTCGGGCTGCGGCAAGACCACGATGCTCAACATCATGTCGGGCCTGCTGGTGCCGTCGCACGGCACGGTGAAGTTCGACGGCCAGGACGTGACCCGCGCGACGCCGCAGGCCCGCAACATCGCGCAGGTGTTCCAGTTCCCGGTCATCTACGACACGATGACGGTGGCCGAGAACCTGGCCTTCCCGCTGAAGAACCGCAAGGTGCCCGAAGCGCAGATCAAGCAGCGCGTGGGCCAGATCGCCGAGATGCTGGAGATGAGCCACCAGCTGAATCTGCGCGCGGCCGGCCTGGCCGCCGACCAGAAGCAGAAGATCTCGCTCGGCCGCGGCCTGGTGCGGCCGGATGTGTCGGCGGTGCTGTTCGACGAACCGCTGACCGTGATCGACCCGCACCTGAAGTGGCAGCTGCGGCGCAAGCTCAAGCAGATTCACCACGAGCTGAAGCTGACGCTGATCTATGTCACGCACGACCAGGTCGAGGCGCTGACCTTCGCCGAGCAGGTGGTGGTGATGACCCGCGGCAAGGCGGTGCAGGTCGGCCCGGCCGAGGCCTTGTTCGAGCGGCCGGCGCACACCTTCGTCGGCCACTTCATCGGCTCGCCGGGCATGAACTTCTTGCCGGTCGAGGCCAGGGATGGCCAGCTGAGCGTGAACGGCCAAGTGCTCGGCGAATCCGGCCGCACATTGCCCGACGGCGCACTGAAGCTGGGCATCCGTCCCGAGTACCTGGCGATCGCTGCGGCCGACGCACCACGCGGGCTGCCGGCCACCGTGACGCAGGTGCAGGACATCGGCACCTACGTGCTGGTGACCTGCCGTGCGGGCGAACAGACGCTGAAGGCGCGGCTCGCGCCCGACGCCGTGATTCCTTCGGCCGGCGACGCGATCCGGCTGCAGGTGCTGGGCAACCACACCTGCTTTTATTCGAATGAGGAGCTGGTGGCATGACGGCCCCGACCAAGCCCGTGAACCAGAAGGCCTGGTTCCTGATCCTGCCGGTCTTCATCTGCGTCGCGTTCTCGGCCATCGTGCCGCTGATGACGGTGGTGAACTACTCGGTGCAGGACATCATCTCGCCCGAGCGGCGCGTGTTCGTCGGCACCGAATGGTTCGCCTCGGTGATGCGCGACGAAGACCTGCACGCGGCGCTGTGGAACCAGCTGCGCTTCTCGCTGTCGGTGCTGGCGGTCGAGATCCCGCTGGGCATCGGGCTCGCGCTGGCGATGCCGGCGCAAGGCTGGAAGGCCTCGGCGACGCTGGTGATCGTGGCGCTGTCGCTGCTGATCCCGTGGAACGTGGTCGGCACGATCTGGCAGATCTACGGCCGCGCCGACATCGGCCTGATGGGCGCGACGCTGGAAAAGCTCGGCATCGACTACAGCTACACCGGCAACGCCACGCAGGCCTGGCTGACGGTGCTGCTGATGGACGTCTGGCACTGGACACCGCTGGTGGCGCTGCTGTGCTACGCCGGCCTTCGCTCCATCCCCGACGCCTACTACCAGGCGGCGCGCATCGACGGTGCCTCGAAGTTCGCTGTCTTCCGCTACATCCAGCTGCCCAAGATGCGCGGGGTTCTGATGATTGCGGTCTTGCTGCGGTTCATGGACAGTTTCATGATCTACACCGAACCTTTCGTGCTGACCGGTGGTGGCCCCGGCAATGCCACCACCTTCCTTAGCCAGTACCTGACGCAGAAGGCGGTCGGCCAGTTCGACCTCGGCCCCGCCGCGGCGTTCTCGTTGATCTACTTCCTGATCATCTTGCTGTTCTGCTTCGTGCTCTACAACTGGATGCAACGCGTGGGCACGGCCGACAAGGAAGGAGCGGGCCATGAATGACCAGCGGTTCCAGAAGCGCAGCATCCTGCTGCTGCTGTACATCGCGTTCGCGCTGTTGCCCATCTACTGGATGGTCAACATGAGCTTCAAGACCAACGAGGAGATCCTGTCGAGCTTCTCGCTGTTCCCGCAGCACTTCACCTGGGCCAACTACCAGACCATCTTCACCGACGAGAGCTGGTACTCGGGCTACATCAACAGCCTGATCTACGTGGCGATCAACACGGTGATCTCGATCACCGTCGCGCTGCCGGCCGCCTACGCCTTCAGCCGCTACTCGTTCCTCGGCGACAAGCATGTGTTCTTCTGGCTGCTGACCAACCGGATGACGCCGCCGGCGGTGTTTCTGCTGCCGTTCTTCCAGCTCTACACCACCGTCGGGCTGATGGACACGCACATCGCCGTCGCGCTGGCGCACCTGCTGTTCAACGTGCCGCTGGCAGTGTGGATCCTCGAAGGCTTCATGAGCGGCATCCCGCGCGAGATCGACGAGACGGCCTACATCGACGGCTACTCGTTCCCGCGCTTCTTCCTCACCATCTTCCTGCCGCTGATCAAGGCGGGGGTTGGCGTGGCGGCTTTCTTCTGCTTCATGTTCAGCTGGGTCGAGCTGCTGCTGGCGCGCACGCTGACCAGCGTCAACGCCAAGCCCATCGTGGCCACGATGACCCGCACCGTCAGCGCCTCGGGCATGGACTGGGCAGTGCTGGCCGCGGCCGGCACGCTGACCATCGTGCCCGGCGCGATCGTGATCTGGTTCGTGCGCCACTACATCGCGAAGGGTTTCGCGATGGGGCGGGTGTGAGTATGGCCGCCCTTCACCTGCAGGGCTTGTCGCGGACTGAGAGCCGGTACCCGCCCGGGCTCATCAACCAGCGCCCTCGCCTTCGGCTCGGGTGCCCTGCGATGCTCGGCCTTGTAGCCACTGTCGAACTCGCTTCGTTCGCTTCCCTCACTGCGCTCAAACAATCGCCAGTGAGTCAGTCTACGAAGCGCGCTGACGCGCGCCGCTACAAGGCCTGCGCTTCTCGGCGCTTCCAAATCGCCCAAGCGGGTACCGGCTCCCAGCCTGTCACGGTCGGCGGCACCGCACCGGTACGGAATCCCCTTGCCCTACCACCCACGATGGACTCGGCCGGGGGCCGGCAGGCGGTGGGGCGATTTCGAGGCGCCGAAGCGCGCAGTGTTCGTGGCAGCGAGCGCAGCGAGCCTCGTCATCTGACTCGCTGGCGACTGTTTGAGCGTTGTGAGCGAAGCGAGTTCGACAGCGGCCACGAACGCGAGCACTGCAGGGAACCCTCGCCGCAGGCGAGGGCGCCGGTCAATGAGCCCCGCCGCCTGCCGGCCCTCGGCCGCGCCGCCGCCCACCGAGCACAACAAACCAGGAGCTCGAACCATGTTTGATTGGATGGTCTGGACCACCCCGGTGGCGGTCTTCTTCACCTGCATCGTGCTGATGCTGGCCGGCATGACGGTGTGGGAGATCAAGTCGCCCACGACGATGCGCAAGGGCTGGCTGCCGATCGCCACCACGCGCGGCGACCGCCTGTTCATCGGCCTGCTCAGCGCCGCCTACGTCAACCTCGCGTTCGTCGGCCTGGCCGGCAAGTTCGCCGAATGGTTCTCGCTGGAGGCCGAGCCGAGCATCTGGATCAGTTTCGTCCTCTCGATGGGTGTGCTGGCGCTGATCATGCGCAAGGGCTGACACCCCAAGGTCCTCGGGATCCGGCCCGGTGCTTCCCCGGGGCCGTGGTAACCCAACCGCACACGGGGAAGCAGCAGTGAATGAGGAGACAGCAAATGAAGGTGCGCCATACCGCACTCGCCCTGGCAGCGACTTGCGCGCTCGGTGGGCAGGCCTGGGCAGACGAAGCCGCAGCCAAGAAGTGGATCGACAGCGAGTTCCAGCCTTCGACGCTGAGCAAGGACCAGCAGCTGGCCGAAATGAAATGGTTCATCGACGCGGCCGAGAAGCTGAAGGCCAAGGGTGTCAAGGAGATCTCGGTCGTCTCCGAAACCATCACCACCCATGAGTACGAATCGAAGACGCTGGCCAAGGCGTTCTCCGAGATCACCGGCATCAAGGTCAAGCACGACATCATCCAGGAAGGCGATGTGGTCGAGAAGCTGCAGACCTCGATGCAGTCGGGCAAGTCGATCTACGACGGCTGGATCAGCGACTCCGACCTGATCGGCACGCACTGGCGCTACGGCAAGATCATGAACCTGACCGACTACATGGCCGGGCCGGGCAAAGAGTTCACCAACCCCGGGCTGGACCTGAAGGACTTCATCGGCACCAGCTTCACCACCGCGCCGGACGGCAAGCTCTACCAGCTGCCCGACCAGCAGTTCGCCAACCTGTACTGGTTCCGCGCCGACCTGTTCGCGCGCAAGGACCTGCAGCGCAAGTTCCAGGCGAAGTACGGCTACGCCCTGGGCGTGCCGCTGAACTGGAGCGCCTACGAGGACATCGCCGAGTTCTTCACCAACGACGTGAAGACGATCGACGGCAAGCCGATCTACGGCCACATGGACTACGGCAAGAAGGATCCGTCGCTCGGCTGGCGCTTCACCGACGCCTGGCTGTCGATGGCCGGCACCGCCGACAAGGGCATCCCGAACGGCGTGCCGGTCGACGAGTGGGGCATCCGCGTGGACGACAAGAAGTGCGCGCCGGTCGGCGCCTCGGTCGAGCGTGGCGGCGCCACCAACTCGCCGGCGGCCGTCTACGCGCTGACCAAGTACGTCGACTGGATGAAGAAGTACGCGCCCAAGGAAGCCACCGGCATGACCTTCGGCGAAGCCGGCCCGGTGCCGGCGCAGGGCCAGATCGCGCAGCAGATCTTCTGGTACACCGCCTTCACCGCCGACATGACCAAGCCGGGCCTGCCGGTGGTCAATGCCGACGGCACGCCGAAGTGGCGCATGGCGCCCGGCCCGAACGGCCCGTACTGGAAGCAGGGCATGCAGAACGGCTACCAGGACGTGGGCTCCTGGACCTTCTTCAAGGACGGTGACCCCAACCGCACCGCCGCCGCCTGGCTGTATGCGCAGTTCATCACCGCCAAGACCACGTCGCTGAAGAAGTCGATCGTCGGCCTGACCTTCATCCGCGACTCCGACATCCGCAGCGACTACTTCACCGAGAACGCGGCCAAGTACGGCGGCCTGATCGAGTTCTACCGCAGCCCGGCCCGCGTCGCCTGGACGCCGACCGGCACCAACGTGCCCGACTACCCGAAGCTGGCCCAGCTGTGGTGGAAGAACGTGGCCCAGGCGGTGACCGGCGAGAAGACCCCGCAGGGCGCGATGGACAACCTGGCCAAGGAGATGGACGACGTGATGGCGCGCCTCGAACGCGCCGGCATGGCCACCTGCGCGCCGAAGCTGAACCCGAAGAGCTCGCCCGACAAGTGGCTGTCGGACAAGGGCGCCCCGTGGGCCAAGCTGGCCAACGAGAAGCCCAAGGGCGAGACGATCGACTACGTGCGCCTGCTGCAGGCCTGGAAGGAAGGCCGGGTGCGCTGACCGCGTCACACGCCTGTCCAACCTGCCCACCCGCCCCCACCGGCGGGTGGTGCACCCGGCCGCGCCGGGGCGGCCCCGGGTCGCCCCGGCGCGGCTTTTTTCGCTGGGCGCTCTCTCAGAGTCGTCCGGGCTGGATATCCCTACAGGGTGGGTGTGATGGTCGTCACAGCAGCGGCGATCAAGCGGTAAGCCTGCCCTCAGTTCCGGCGACCGCGGCCGATAAGGCTGGCGACAATCCGTCGAACTGCGCGGGCCCGGCTCGTGCGCGCTCGCTTTTTGGCTGTTCCATGCCCCTCCAAGCCACTGCCGCCATCGTCCGCCGCCCCTTCGCCCTGGCCCTGGCACTCACCTGCTGGCTCGGCGCCGCGCCCCCCGCGCGGGCCGAAGAGCTGACCGAGCTGCCGCTCGAAAGCCTGCTCGAGACAGAGGTGGTGAGCGCCGCGCGCTTCGCCCGCCAGATCACCGACTCCGCGTCGGCGGTCTCGGTCTTGACAGCGGAAGAGATCCGCATCTACGGCCTGCGCACCTTTGGCGAGGTGCTCGACCAGATGCGCGGCATGCACATCACCCATTCACTGGACTATGTATTCCTCGGCGCCCGCGGCATCGGCGGCCCGATGAGCTTCGCCGGCAAGGTGCTGCTGCTGATCGACGGCATTCCGGCGGTCGACAACCTGTACGACCAGCCCTACCTCGGCCACGATGCGCTGATCGACACGGCGCTGATCGAGCGCATCGAATACGCCCCCGGCGGCGGCTCGGCGATCTACGGCAACAACGCGTTCCTGGGCGTCATCAACGTCGTCACCAAGCGCGGCCGCGACATCGCCGGCCTGCAGGTCAGCGCGTCGCTGGGCGACTGGAACGAGCGCACCGTCCGCCTCAGCGGCGGCCAGCGCCTGGCCAACGGCGCCGAGTGGCTGCTGTCGGCCACCGTGCACCAGAACAGCGGCCTGCCATCGGCCGAGATCGGTGACCTGTTCGACATCAGCACCGCGCACGACCACCGGCTGTTCTTCAAGGGCACCTACGAAGGCTTCAGTGTCGAGGCGATGGGCGGGCAGCGGCGCGTGTTCACCGACAACCGGCCGGCCTGGTACTACAGCTACCTCGACCGCAACGAGCTGGTCTCGCTGGGCTACGACTTCGAACCGGCCGCGCACTGGCGCACCTCGCTGCGCCTGAACGGCGGGCGCTACGCCTACCGCACCAGCGACCAGGACACCCAGTACGGCTACGCGCGCGACGCGAACAGCGGCACCTGGTGGTCGATGGACGGCCAGTTCAGCTTCGACGGCCTCGAAGGCCACCGCATCGTGCTGGGCGCCCGCGTGCGGCGTGACCCGCTGCTGCGCTACGACTACCTGGACTACGACGGCCAGCGCTACGTCTACGACGACCGCCGCCGCAGCGTCGGCTTCTCGGGCGAAGACGAGGTCACGCTGAGCCCCGAGTGGCGCGTCACGGGTGGCCTGCGCGTCGACAAGCGCACCTACTCCGACGTCGCCTGGAGCCCGCGCGCCGCGCTGGTCTGGCAGCCGGCGCCAGAGTGGCAGCTGAAGCTCTCGCAGGGCCGGGCAACCCGTTTCGCGTCGACCTCGGAGCGCGGCTTCGGCACCAACAACGACGTGTCCGACGAGCGCGTGACGACCAACGAGCTGGTCACCGAATACCGGCGCGACAGCCTGCGCCTGCTCGGCAGCGTTTACCGCTACCGCGTCACCCACCTGTACCAGCCGGACGAGGGCGTGACCCACGTCGACGGCCGCGGCGTCGAGCTCGAAGCCGAATGGCAGTGGCGCGGCTTCCGCCTGCGCGGCAGCCAGGCCTGGCAGCATGCCGAGGCCAGCGCCGGCCCGCAGCTCGGCTACTCGCCACGCACGGTCAGCAAGCTGCAGGCGTCGGCGCCGCTGATCGGCGAGACGCTGCGCCTGAGCCTGGCCTATCGCCGCACCGGCGGCTTCGACGACGCCACCGGCGCCGCGCGCCCGCCGCACGAGCTGGTCGACCTGACGCTGGTGTCGCAGAAATTCGTCGACAAGCTCGACCTGCGCATCGGCTGGCGCAACCTGACCAACCAGCGCGAGGAAGCGCTGGACCAGTACTACAACGCCCCCCCCACCGACCGGCGCCGCCGCTCGGCGTGGATCGAACTGACGGGCAGCTTCTGATGGGCCGCCGCATGACCCATTCACCGCTGCGCGCGATCCCCCGCCTGTTCGGCCGCCTGCAAGCCAGCTGCCGCTGGGCCGCGCTGCCGCTGCTGGCCACGCTGCTGGCCGGCCACACGGCACCGGCCATCGCCCAGGTCGACGAGCGCGTGCTGAAGGCCGCGTACCTGTTCAACTTCATCCAGTTCACCCAGTGGCCGGTGCCGCCGGACGAGCCGTTTCGCCTGTGCGTGCTCGGCACCACCCCGATCGACGAACAACTGGCCAAGCTCGAGGGCAAGCCGGTGTTGAGCGGCCTGCACATCAAGGTGCGCCACGTCGCGCCGCGCGAGTCGTTGACCGGCTGCCATGCGCTGTATGTCGACGACAGCCAGCGCTCGCAGGTCGACGAGGTGCTGGGCCGCCTGGCCGGTGCGCCGGTGCTGACCATCACCGACGGCGACGGCCTGGCCGACAAAGGTGTGATGATCGAGATCCACAAGCGCGAAGCGCGGCTGGGCTTCGAAGTGAACCTGAAGGTGGCGCGCCGCGCCAACCTGAACTTCAGCTCTCGCATGCTGAAGCTGGCCAGCTACGTCGCCGGGGCGTTCTAGCGCCCCGCCGTGTAAACGTTACCCATGCGCAGGCCCCGCTTCACCCAGCTTCGCAGACGATCGATCCAGCGCCAGATCACGACGCTGGGCTTGGCCTTGACTGCGCTGGTGCTGGCGGGCTTTGCGGTCGGCATGGTGTTGCACGAGGCGGCCAACCGGCGCCAGTCGCTCGAAGCCAGCATGACCACCGAGGCCGAGATCATCGGCCGCAACAGCTCGGCCGCGGTCACCTTCGCCAATGACGAAGAGGCCAACGAGATCCTGGCATCGCTGGCCGCATCGCCCGACGTGCAGCAGGCCCGCATCTTCCTGCCCGATGGCCGCACGCTGGGCAGCTACACCGCCGAGCAGGCCACCGCCGAATGCCACGTGCTGCGGCCCGAAGGTGGCCGGGCGTGGGATCTGCGCTGGTGCGGCGCCGCGCTGTACCGGCCGATCCTGCTGCACGGCGCGGTCGTCGGCACGGTGGCGATGGAGGTCGGCCTGCGCTCGACCTACCGCGCGCTGGCCGGCACGATCGTCGTCAGCCTGGCGCTGGCCGCCCTGGCCTTCATCCTGTCGGTGCCGCTGTGGCGCCGCGTCGCGGCCCGCGTGGCCGAGCCGCTGACCCGGCTGGTCGAGTTGACCGAACGCGTCAGCCACGAGCAGGACTTTCGCCTGCGCGCCACTGCCAGCGGCAGCCGCGAGGTCGATGCGCTGGCCAGCGGCTTCAACCAGATGATGAGCCAGCTGCAGCAGCGCGACGAGCGGCTCAACCACGAGCTGCACCAGCGCCGCCAGGCCGAGGTGCGGCTGAACGACCTGGCCTACTTCGACCCGGTGACCGGGCTGCACAACCGCCACTACTTCCTCGAGCGCATCGATGCGGCGGTCGATCGCGCGGCGCGCGAGCAAGGCCGCTGCGCGCTGATCTACATCGACCTGGACGGCTTCAAGCAGGTCAACGACACCCTCGGCCACGACCGCGGCGACGAGCTGCTGAAAGAGGTCGGCCGGCGCCTGACCGACACGCTGCGGCGCAGCGACGGTGTCTGCCGCCTGGGCGGCGACGAGTTCGCGATCGTCATCGACGACGACAGCCACATCGAGCAGGTCGAGACGGTGACGGCCAAGCTGGTCGAGGTGCTGGCCGCGCCCTACCGCCTGGCCGACCAGCGTGGCGCCCAGGTCTCGGCCAGCATCGGTGCCTGCCTGTACCCCGACCATGCCGACGACCGCGACAGCCTGATGCGGCACGCCGACACGGCGATGTACCAGGCCAAGGAGCGCGGCAAGAACCGCTACTGGCTCTACCACGCCGGCGGCACCGAGCCGGCGAGCCGGCGCCAGCAGCTCGAGCAGGCGCTCGATGGCGCGCACGAGCGCGGCGAGCTGCACCTGGTCTACCAGCCGCAGGTGCTGATGTCGCCGGGCCACGGAGCCGGCGGCAATGCGCCGGTGGTCTTCGGCTTCGAGGCGCTGCTGCGCTGGCGCCACCCGGTGCTGGGCCTGATCAGCCCGGTCGAGTTCATCCCGCTGGCCGAGGCGAGCGGGACGATCGAGCCGATCGGCGAATGGGTGCTGCGCGAGGCGTGCGCCTGCCTGGTCCAGTGGCGCCAGATCCACCCGCAGCTGCAGATGAGCGTCAACCTGTCGGCACGCCAGCTCGCCAGCGACGAGGCGATCGACCGCCTGATCGGGGTGCTGCAGGCCAGCCAGCTGCCGGCCAGCGCGGTCGAGCTGGAGCTGACCGAATCGCTGCTGGTCGACCGCACCGAGCTGATGCTGGGCCGCCTGGGTCGCCTGCGCGACGCCGGCTTCGGCCTGGCGATCGACGACTTCGGCACCGGCTACTCGTCGCTCGCCTACCTGGACAGCTTCCCGATCACGACGCTGAAGATCGACCGCGCCTTCGTGCGCAATCTCGGCGCCCCGAGGGCTGGTCTGGCGTCCAACCCGCCCCCCGAGGGGGTCAAGGGACTTGGGGGCGGCCCTTCGTCCCTGGAGACCGGCGCGGCGCGCGGCGACGCGATCGCCCGAGCGATCGTCGCGATCGGTGCCGCGATCGGCGCCGACGTCATCGCCGAAGGCATCGAGACCCCGGCGCAAGCCCAGGCCCTGCACAAGCTCGGCTGCCGCCGCGGCCAGGGCTACCTCTACGCCGCGCCGCTGGGCGAAAGCGGCGCGTCGGACCTGCTGCGCACGTTGCCGGTCGACGCCGAGGCGGCCGCATAACATCGCAGTGCCCCCAGGTCCGGGCGGCGCCCGGCCCGCCCCCCGAGGGGGATCAAGAAACTCGGGAGCGGCCCTTCGTTTCTTGAGGCCGCCCCACTCCCTGGGGATGCCGATCCCCCTTGCTCTGGGGTCGACTCTGCCTTGCGGCCGCGCCGCTTTGCGGCGATGCTGGCGCCGGTTCGACGACACCGCGCCGCGATGCCCGACCTCTTCATCAGTTATGCCCGCGAAGACCGCGACACCGCTTTGGCGCTGGCCCAGGCGCTGCAGCGCCGCGGCATCGACGTCTGGTGGGACCGTGAGCTGACCGGCGGCGGAGACTTCGCGGCCGAGATCGAGCACAACCTGCGCGCCGCGCCGGTGGCGATCGTGCTGTGGTCGGCCGCCTCGGTCGCGTCGGACTTCGTGCGCGACGAGTCGGGCCGCGCGCGCGACATGGGCAAGCTGGTGCCGGTGCGCATCAGCCCGGTCGAGCTGCCGCTGGGCTTCGGCACGCTGCACACGCTGGACCTGCTCGACTGGGACGGCGCCCCGAACGCCGAGGCCTGCGTGGCGCTGGTCAACCAGGTTCGCCAGCGGCTGGACAAAGCCGGCCCGCGCGACACCCAGGCCAACGAAGCGGCCCGCCAGGCCAGGCTGGCGCAGCTGGCCAGCGAAGACACGCTGGGCCACCGTCGGCGCAAGCGCCGCCTGGTGCTGGGCCTGGGCGTGGCGGGGGCCGTCGGTGCGGTCGGCCTGGGCCTGGTGGGCTGGCGGCGCTTCAACCGCGCCGAGGCGCTGGCCCACCTCGGCCAGGCGCTGGCAGACCACTTCGCCAACCCACCGCGGCTGGAGAGCGCCCAAAGCGAATACGCCAGCGCGATCGAGCTCGATGGTGGCCTGGCCACCGCGCACTACTTTCTCGCCCACCTGTACGCCCAGCTGATGCTGCGCGGCAGCCCACCGCCCAGCGGCGAGCTGCTCGAAGCGCTGCGGGCCGATGCGCGCCTGCACTTCCAGCGCGCGCTGGACACGCCGGACCGGCTCGACGGCGCACAGCGCGTGATCGCCCGCGGACAACTGGCGCTGCTGAGCCAGGTCGACGCGGCCGCGGCGGTGAGCCGGCCGGTGCAGTTGGACGATGAGGCCGAGGCCGGCGGCACCGGCGAAGGCGCCCACCCCGCCCCCGCGCCGGTGCGCATCGACGACACCGCGCCCGTGCCGCCGCCGGCCAGCGTGGGCAGCACCGCGCCGGGCCGCACCGGCAGCGGCGCCGGCGTGCCGGACCGGCCGGTCGAGGTGGCGCGGCCACCGGTACCGCCTGTGCCGCCCACCGCCGCCAGCGCCGTGCCGCGCCAGCGTGTGCCGGCGGCGGCCGAGATCGCGCAGGCCGCCCGCAGCCGCAGCGAAGCGCTGTTCAGCGCCGACCGCGACAGCCGCCTGGCGGCCAGCACCTCGTTGACGCTGGACCCGGCCGGCGCCGCCGAGGCGCTGCCGTCGGCGATCACGCAGGCCCGCCGCGCGCTGAGCAGCGCGCCGCAGGCCGAGGCCACCCGCCAGGGCCTGGACGCGACGCTGGCGCTGCTCGAACGCGCCAGCCCGTCGTCGCTGCGCGAGGTGCGGGCGCCGCTGCAGGCACTGCTGGGCGAACTGGCCGCGTCGCCGCTGGCACCAAGCACCGCCGGCGCGGCCTCGCGCCTGACCAGCGCCATCGAACGCAGCGCCCAGCGGCGCCCGGTCGCCTACCTGCAGATCGCGCGCGAAAGCCAGCGCCCGATCGCGCAGGCGCTGGCGCAACGCCTGGCCGCCGCCGGCTACGTGACGCCGGCGATCGAGCTCACCGGCGAGGCGCGCGCCCCCGCCAAGCCGAGCCTGCGGGTGCAAGGCGCGAGCGACCCCGACCTCGCGCGCTGGTGCCAGAAGGCACTCGAAGACGCCGCCGGCGCCCCGGTCGAGCTGGCCTTTCTGCGCCGCGCGCAACCGGCCACCGACACGTACGAGATCTGGTTCGACAAGGCGCTGTGTGCCCCCGGCGGGCGCAGCCTGCCGGCATGTGCATGAGGTGGGCGCAGCCTGCCCGCATGTGCTGCATGACACAGGCACAGCCTGACCCGCGATGCGGCCGCGCGAACCGCCGCCCCACCCCAAGGAGACCCCGATGAGCACCGCCCTGCTGCAACGCCTGGACGCCCCCGGCCCGAAGAAGATCCTGGCCTGCGATGGCGGTGGCATCCTCGGCCTGGTCAGCGTCGAGATCCTGGCCGTGATCGAGGCCGAGCTGCGTGCCCAGACCGGCCAGCCGCACCTGGTGCTGGCCGATTGGTTCGACTTCTGCTGCGGCACCTCGACCGGCGCGATCATCGCCGCCTGCATCTCGGCCGGCATGAGCGTCGCGCAGATCCGCCGCTTCTATGTCGACAGCGGGCAGGACATGTTCCACAAGGCCAGCATCCTGAACCGGCTGAAGTACAGCTACGAAGACGAGCCGCTGGCCGCCAAGCTGAAGACCGAGCTGAACCGCGCGCTCGGCCACCCCGCCGACGCCCGCCCCGCCACGCTCGGCGACCCCGGCCTGCGCACGCTGCTGATGATGGTGCTGCGCAACCACTCGACCGATTCGCCGTGGCCGGTCAGCAACCACCCGCGCGCCAAGTACAACCAGCTGGCGCGGCCCGACTGCAACCTGCACCTGCCGCTGTGGCAGCTGGTGCGCGCCAGCACCGCGGCGCCCACCTTCTTCCCGCCCGAGGTCGTCACGCTCGGCCAGGGCAGCGAGAAAGAGCACCAGTTCGTCTTCGTCGACGGTGGCGTCACCACCTACAACAACCCGGCGTTCCTCGCCTTCCAGATGGTCACCGCGCGCCCCTACCAGGTGAACTGGCAGACCGGGCCCGACGAGCTGCTGATCGTCTCGGTCGGCACCGGCGGCGCGGCCAAGGCGCGGCCCGACCTGCAGGCCGACGACCTGTGGCTGCTCGACCATGCGAAGAACATCCCCGGCGCGCTGATGAACGCCGCCAGCGCCGGCTGGGACATGGCCTGCCGCGTGGTCGGCGACTGCCGCTACGGCTCCGAGCTGGACCACGAGGTCGGTGACCTCGTCGGCCTGGCCGGCGCGGCGACCTCGACCTGCCAGAAGCAGTTCAGCTACGTGCGCTACGACCCCGAGGTCAGCCGCGCTGGGCTCGACGCGCTGGGCCTGAACGACCTCGACCCGCGGGCGGTGCAGGTGATGGACTCGGTCGACCACATCCCGCGCATCCAGCAGCTCGGGGCCACCTACGCCGCGCAGGTCGTGCGGCCCGATCACTGGCGCGGCTTTGTCTGACCCCCGGCCCCAGCGCCGCAGTGCCATGAAACCCCACGCCTTCATCGCGATGCCCTTCGGCCCCAAGCCCGGCCCCGGCGGCCAGGCGATCGACTTCAACCGCGTGCTCGACGAGCTGATCCGCCCGGCGCTCGAAGCCGCGGGCTGCGAGGTGTTTCGGGCCGATGAAGAGATGCGCGCCGGCGACATCCGCGTCGACATGTTCCAGGAGCTGCTGGTGGCCGACCTGGTGGTGGCCGACCTGACGCTGGCCAACGCCAACGTCTGGTACGAGCTCGGCGTGCGCCATGCGCTGCGCGCGCGCGGCGTGGTGCTGGTGTACGGCGCCGACGCCAGCTGGGGCGTCGATGCCGACAGCGCCAAGGCCTTCGACACCTACACCGAGCGCAAGCTGCGCTACCACCTGGCCCTGGGCGCGCCCGATGCGGCGACGCTGCCGGCCGACATCGAGCGCCTGGCAACGATGGCGCGCGAGACGCTGGCCACCTCGACGCGGCGCAAGGTCAGCCCGGTCTACGCGCTGCTGCCGCACCTGCAGCAGCCGCAGTGGCACAAGCTGCTGCTGGCCGATGCCAATGAGTTCAGCGACAGCTACAACGACTGGGCGCGGCGGATGGAGGTGGCGCGCCAGCGCAACCGGCCGGGCGACATCATGACGCTGGCCAACGAGACACCGACCCGCGCGCTGGCGCTCGAAGCCAAGCGCGAGGCCGGCAACTCGCTGCTGAAGCTGCAGCAGCCCGGCCTGGCGCTGGAGCAGTTCGACGCCGCACTGGCGATCGACCCCGAAGACATCCAGGCGCGGCAGAAGAAGGCCATCTGCCTCGGCCGCCTCGGCCGCTTCGAAGAGGCCCGCGAGTGGACGCAGGCGCTGACCCACGACCACCCGACCGACGCCGAATGCTGGGCCCTCGCTGGCCGGGTCGAAAAAGACGGCTGGGTCGGCCGCTGGCACCCGGCGCCGGGTGCGGCCGTGGCGCTCGAGCCCGGCGCGCTGAAGGACGCCGCGGCGCTCGAAGACGCGAGCCTGGGCGAGGCGATCGCACCGTACCGCAGTGCGTTCATGGCCGACCCGTCGCACCACTACTCGGGCATCAACGCGCTGATGCTGACGGTGCTGCGCGCGCACCTGGGCGGCGACACCAGCCCGGCCGAGACCGAGGCCCTGCTCGGCGGCGTGCGCTGGGCCGTGGCCAGCGCACTGGCCCATGCCCCGCGCGACTACTGGGCCCGCGCGTCGCAGGCGATGCTGAGCCTGCTGTGTTTCGACGCCAGCGCCGTGCAGCGCGACCACCGCGCCGCGGCCGCCGCCGCCGACCGCGACTGGTTCGCGCTCGACTCGTCGCTGCAATCGCTGGGGCTGTTGCGCGACGTGGGCTTCCGCCCCGCCGAGACGGCGCTGGCGATCGACCTCGTCGAGCGTGAAATCAAGCGCCTGGCGCCACCTTTCGTGCCGCGCCAGGTGCTGCTGTTCTCGGGCCACATGGTCGACGCACCGGGCCGCGAGACGCCGCGCTTTCCGGCCGCGCTCGAAGGCGCTGCCGCACGCGAGATCGGTGCCGCCATCGACAGCCTGGGCGCCGGCGTGGGCGACCTGGCGCTGTGCCAGTGCGCGGCGGGTGGCGACATCCTGTTCCTCGAAGCGGCGCAGGCGCGCGGCATCCGCTGCCAGATCATGTTGCCGACCGACGAGCCCGAGTACATCCAGCGCTCGATCCTGCCCAGCACCGACGGCGCCGCCTGGCGCGAGCGCTGGTTCGCGGTGCGCGCCAAACTGCCCGACCCACCGCGCCTGATGCCCGAAGACCTCGGCCCCGCCCCGCGCGGCGTCAGCGCCTACGAGCGCTGCAACGACTGGCTGATGAACACCGCACTCGCCTGGGGCCCCGACAAGACGCGCTTTCTGTGCCTGTGGAACGGCGCCGGCGGCGATGGGCCGGGGGGCACGCAGCACATGATGGACGAGGTCAAGCGGCGCACGGGGCGGGTGAAGTGGATCGATACCAGGACCTTGGCTTGAGCTTTTGCGTGCGAGGGTCGGCGCGTGGGCCGGCCGCCCGGGGCATCTTCCGCGGCTCGCTCGCGGGCCACTGCTTGAGGTGATCAACGGGCGGCCCATCAACACGGTGTGGCGGCGATGGATGCGTGGGGGCGACCGCGAATAAGAGCCGCTGAAGTTGCCCCGGGCACCCGCCCCCTGCACACCGCGTGACAGGGCACGGCGTGCCACGCCAGGGTGGGTGCCTCAGGGTGATGGTGGTGCCCCCGCTCGGCGGCCCTCATTCGCGGTCGCCCCAACCGGCCCCAGGCACCACCGTGTTGATGGGCAGCCCGTGCCTCACCTCAAACAGTGGCCCGCGAGCGGGCCGCAGAGCGGGGGCACCGCCGTCGCCCTGCGCCACGCCCTCTGCAGGCGTGTGTTCAATCAACTCACTTGCAGCGAATATGCGCCTGGAACCAGGCCTCCATGTTCCAGGTGTTCGCCGGGTCGGTGATCCACTCGGCCGCCGCATTGATGCCCGGCATCGGCCCCCACGGCGGCACGCCGTTCAGGCCCAGGCTCAGCGGGGTCAGCATCGGCTGCACATAAGGCGGCAGGTAGGTCGTGAACGGGGTCGGGAAGTTGGCCACCGGCGAGCCGCCCACCGAGATCGGCTGCGCCGCGCTGACATGCCAGTACTTGGCCGCCTGGGTCAGCAGGCTAGTGGTGCCGTTGTCGAACTTGCAGCCCTTCTGGCCGGTGAGCTTGAACTCGCCCAGCAGGTCCGGCCCGCCACCGCCCACGTCCTGCACCCAGATGTTGAGCCAGTAGTCCTTGAAGTGCGTGCCGGCCGAGGTGGGTGGCAACCACAGCGTGGCGGTGTAGGTGATCGGCCAGCCCCAGCCGCTGGCGTACTGGTAGCCGTCGGTGGTGACCTGGGTCGTGAGGTAGATCTTCCACTGGTCGTCGCCATTGAGCTTGGCGGTCAGCAGCGTGTACTGGGCCGAGGCGGTGAGCGGTGCGGCCAGCAGGGTCAGCGCGCAAGCCAGGGCGGCTGCGCCGGGGTTCAGGCGGGGTGACGTCGTCATGGTGGTCTCCTTGTTTCGACAGTCGGATAAGGCCTGTTCACGCGGAGGCGGGCAGCCTGCCGATGGGTGGTCGCCCGGCGCCGCGCGGCCGTCACTCTATGCCGCTTGACCCGCCAGCGCACGCCCACGCCGCCGTGTTTGTGGGGCTTGCGCAGACGCCGGTGGCGCCGCAAACTCACCCGCCGCGGCGCCCCGCCCGTGCCCTGAAGACGACCCCCATGAACCAGCCTCTTTGCGCCTCGTCGCTGATCGTGATGGCAGCCCTGCTGGCCGGCCCCGCCGCCGCCCAGAGTGCCTTCAAGCTGCAACCCGGCCTGTGGGAGCAGTCGATGACGATGAAGACGGCCAACGGCGAGATGGAAGCCAAGATGGCCCAGATGCAGCAGCAGATGGCCAGCATGCCGCCCGAGCAGCGCAAGATGATCGAAGACATGATGGCCAAGCAGGGCGTGGGCATGGGCGGGCGCAACAACGCCATCCGGATGTGCATCAGCGCCGAGCAGGCCGAGCGTGGTGACATGCCCCAGCACGAAGGCAACTGCAAGCAAGAGATGCTCGAACGCACCGGCACCACCATCCGCTACCGCTTCAGCTGCACCGGCGAACGCCCCACCAGCGGCGAAGGCGAGTACACGATGACCAGCCCGACCGCCTACAACGGCCGCGCCAGCGTGGTGACCCAGGTCAAGGGCAAGCCCGAGAAGATCGACATGACGCAGAGCGGCCACTGGGTCAGCGCCGACTGCGGCGCCATCAAGCCGCTGAAGCTGAACAAGCCCTGAGCGCAGCCCCGGGGGCGCGCTTCACACCGCGTACCAGAGCGCGGCGAAGAAGTGGCAGACGCTGCCGCCGATCACGAACAGGTGCCAGACGAAGTGCGCGTAGCGCACGCGGTGGTCGAGCAGAAAGACCACCGCCCCCAGCGTGTAGCTCAGGCCGCCGGCCACCAGCCACACGATCCCGGTCACCGGCATGCGGTCGATCAGCGGACCGGCCGCGATGACCGCCACCCAGCCCATCGCCACATACAGCGCGGTCGACCACAGCGGGTGCTTCAGCCGGTCCAGCAGCTTGATCGTGACACCCAGGGCCGCGGCCGCCCAGACGATGACGAACAGCGCCCAGCCCCAGCCGCCGCGCAGCACGCCGAGCGTGAACGGCGTGTAGCTGCCGGCGATGAAGAGGTAGATGGCGGCGTGGTCCAGCCGGCCCAGCCACACCTTGGCCGTGCCGCTGGGGATCGCGTGGTACAGCGTCGAGATCAGGTACAGCAAGATGGCCGTGCCGGCGAACACGCTGGCACCGACGACGTTGACCGCCGTGCCACGCTGCGCCGCGTAGAACACCAGGATCGGCAACGACGCGATCGCCAGCACACAGCCCAGGCCGTGGCTGATCGCGTTGGCAATCTCTTCGCCCAGCGTCTGCGGGCGATCGGCGGTGACGATGCGCGCGGTGTTCATGGTGACGTTCATGGTACTCAGGCCCGACGGCCCGACGATCCCTCAAGCAGGTGAAGCCTTCATGACACCTTAGGGGGCAATTTCAGCGCCCACCGGTCACATCGAGCAGCGCGCCGGTCACATAGGCCGCGTCGTCCGACAGCAGCCAGACGATCGCCTGCGCCACCTCGTCGGCCGTGCCCAGCCGTGCCAGCGGGATCAGCGGCGCCGCGGCCGCCAGGCGCTCGGCATGGCCGCTGGCGGCGTGGATCTCCGTGTCGATGATGCCGGGCCGCACCGCGTTGACGCGGATGCCGTCGGCCGCCACCTCGCGCGCCAGGCCGGTGGTGAAGTGGTCGATCGCCGCCTTGCTCATCGAGTAGTCGAGGTACAGCCCCGGTGAGCCGACGCGGGCCGCAGCCGACGACAGGTTGACGATCACGCCGCCCTGGCCACCGTGGCCCCTGCCCATGCGGCGGATCGCCTCGCGCGCGCACAGCACCGCGCCGCTCAGGTTGATCGCCCACATGCGGGCCAGCCGCTCGGCGCTCATCTGGTCAACCCGCGCGGCCACGTCGACCACGCCGGCGTTGTTGACCAGGCCGTGCAGCGGGCCCAATTGCTCGTCGACGGCGGCGAACATCGCCATCAGCTGCGCCTCGTCGGCCACATCGGCCGGCACGACCAGCGCCCGCCGGCCCTCTGCCCGCACCGCAGCCGCCACCTCTTCGGCCGCGCCGCGCTCATGTCGGCAATTGACGGCCACGTTCCAGCCAGCCTTCGCGGCCAACACCGCGGTGGCGGCACCGATGCCGCGGCTGGCGCCGGTGATCAGCAGGTTGCGTTCGGTCATGCGTCTGTCCCCCCATGGCAAAGGCCCCGCCGGTTGGGGCGAGGCCTTTGGATTGTGGGGCTGCGGGCGGCGCGCCGCCGCGCGCTCACTCTTGCGTGAAGACCAGCTTCAGCTCGAAGGTCTGCGGCTTGCCGCTGGCTTCGAACTTCCACTGGTTCAGCGCGGTGGTCGCGGCGTCGTTGAAGATCTTGGCCTTGGCCGGCGTGGCTTCGACGATGGCGACCTCGGTCACCGCGCCGTTGCCGTCGATCGTCAGCTTGGCTTTCAGCACGCCATCGGTGACGCCCTTGCGGGTGGCTTCGCCGGGGAACTCCGGCGGCACCTTCTTGACGATCTTCGGCGGGCCATCGGCATGCGCCAGGTGGGGGGTGAAGGCCAGCGCAGCGGCCAGTACCAGGCCGCAGGCGGCCGTCAGCGGGGCCCACGGGGCGGCGGGCAGGGAAGCGATCTTCTTCATGGCGATGTGCTTTCAGCTCAGGCGGCGGTGGGGATGCGGAAGAACTCGACGCTGGACACCAGGCGCGAGGCGTTGGACTTCAACGATTCGGTCGTCGCAGCCAGTTGTTCGACCAATGCGGCGTTTTGTTGAGTCGCCTGGTCCAGGTCGGCCACGCTGGTGTTGACCGAGCCGATGCCGCTCTCCTGCTGCTGGCTGGCGATGCTGACCTCTTCGATCAGCTGGCGCACGCCGACGACCTCGTCGACGATGCCCTTGATGCGGCTGCCGACATCGGCCACCGTCTGCGTACCGACGGCCACCTTCTCAGCCGAGTCGTCGATCAGCACCTTGATCTCCTTGGCGGCCGAGGCGGCGCGCGCGGCCAGCGAGCGCACCTCGCCCGCCACCACCGCGAAGCCACGGCCCTGCTCGCCGGCGCGGGCAGCTTCGACCGCCGCGTTCAGCGCCAGGATGTTGGTTTGGAACGCGATGCCGTCGATCACCGAGATGATGTCTTTGATGCGGGTGCTCGACTCGGCGATGCGGGTCATCGTGCCGACCAGGCTGTCGACCGATTCGCCGCCGTCGATCACGGCGCTGCGGGCGCGCGCGGCCACGTCAGAGGCCTCGCGCGACTTGGCGCTCGAGCCGGCCACGGTGGCCGAGATCTCTTCCATCGCCGACGCGGTCTGCTGTAGGTTGGTCGAGGCGCGCTCGGTGCGGGCCGACAGGTCGGCGTTGCCGTGGGCGATCTCGTCGGAGCTGTTGGCCACGTCGCGCGCGGCGCGGGTCACGTCTTCGATCACGTGGGTCAGGTGACCTTGCATGTCGTCCATCGTGGTGAGCAGCAGCGCGATCTCGTCGCGGCCCTCGGCCTGGATGCGCCCGCGCAGGTCACCGGCCTTGATGGCCTGGGCGGCGGCGACGGCCTGGCCCAGCGGCTGCGTGATCGAGCGCGAGATCGTGAAGCCGGCGGCCACCGCGAGCAGCACGCCGACCGCCCCCAGCGCCATCGCCCCCAGGCTCGTGGCATGCGCGGTCTTGTGGCCATTGGCGGCGCGGTCTTCGGCCTGGTTCGAGATCACCGCGGCGAGCGAGTCCACGGCCTTCTCGTAAGCGGCCTGCACCGGGCGCAGCTCGATCAGCAGCGCGGTGCGGGCGTCGTCGGGGTTGCCGGCGTCCAGCGTTTCGAGGAACTTGCCGACCGTCTTGGTGTACTGGTCCTTGCTTTCGCGCACCGCGGTGATCGCCGCGTCGCTGTCGCCGCCGGAGCCCAGGCCGATCAGCTTGGTGAAGGTCTCGTCGGCATCGGCCAGGTTCTTCTTGATCAGCTCGCGCTGCTTCTTGATCTGGCCCGCCCCATCGACCAGCAGCAGCTCGCGGCTGGCGCGGGCGATCAGGCCCGCTTGCTGTTCCAGCTGGTAGGCCATCTGGACACGGGTCAGATCGATGGTGGCGGTGGCCTCCAGGTCGTCGGCCAGCCGGCTGCTGCTCACCGCGCTGTAGCCGCACACGGCCAGCAGCAACACGATCAGCGCACCGAAGGCCAGCGCCAAGCGCGCGCCGATCTTCATATTCCTGAGAAACGTCACAACAAGAACCCTCCTGGGGTACGACAAAGACGATCGGCCAGCCTTGTCAGGCGTCAAGCCGTCGTTGCAGTATCGGCAGGGGTGTGTGCGACTGAAGCCCTCAAGTTGAGGGTGAATACGGGCTTATTACCGTGCCATGACGGCCGAGGTGTGACCGGCGGCACGGTCGGGCACCGGTCGGGTGACGGTCGCGCGACTGTCGGCAGCGTCAGGCGCCGGCGACCCAGTGGCCCGACTTGCCGCCCACCTTCTCCAGCAGGCGCACGTCGGTCATCACCATGCCGCGGTCGGCGGCCTTGCACATGTCGTAGATGGTGAGCAGGCCGACCTGCACAGCGGTGAGCGCTTCCATCTCGACGCCGGTGCGGCCGAAGGTCTCGGCCTGCACGGTGCAGTGCACGGCCGAAGCGGGCTCGTCGAGCGTGAACTCGGCGCTGACCCGCGTCAGCGGCAGCGGGTGGCACAGCGGGATCAGCTCGGCGGTGCGCTTGGCGGCCTGGATCGCCGCGATGCGGGCGATGCCGATCACGTCGCCCTTGCCGGCTTGGCCGCCGGCGATCAGCGCCAGGGTGGCCGGCTGCATGCGGATCGTGCCGGTGGCGCGGGCCACGCGGTGCGTCTCGGCCTTGGCCGCCACGTCGACCATGTGGGCCTGGCCGTGGGAATCGAAGTGGGTCAGCGGATCGGACATGGCGTGTTGTAAAGGGGCGCGACACATGGCACCCGATGGGCGATGTCATGATAGCGACCGCCCGGCCGGAACCTTCATGGGCCGGCCCGGTCCATCGGCATTCGCTCACCCGCCAACGACTGCACGCCGCCTTGTCCCACCTCACCCCCCGCCTGCGCCGCGCGCGCCCCTGGCCGGCCGCCGGCCGTTGGATGCCCCTGGCGCTGGCCGCCGCGCTGATCGGCACCTGGCCCGCGAGCCAACCCGCCGCCCAGGTGCGCCTGCCGGCGCTGGGCGACTCGGTGTCCGAGGATTTCGACATCCTGGCCGAGCGGCGCCTGGGCGACCGCATCATGCGCGAGGTCCGGCGCGACCCGGCCTACCTGGACGACCCGGCGCTGCTCGAATACCTGTTGTCGCTGTTCGACCCGCTGCTGGCCGCCGCCCGCTCACGCGGCGAAATCGGCGTCGACCTCGACAAGGCCTTTGCCTGGGAGCCGTTCCTGGTCGGCGAGCGGCCGGTCAACGCGTTTGCGCTGCCGGGCGGCTATGTCGGCGTCTACCTCGGGCTGATCGCCTTGACGGGCAGCAGCGACGAGCTGGCCTCGGTGCTGGCGCACGAGCTGTCGCACGTGACGCAGCGCCACATCGCCCGCAGCGCGATCAGCCAGCAGCGCCAGGGCCTGGCGACGATGGCCGGCATGATCCTGGGCGTGCTGGCGGCCAGCCGCGCCCAGAGCACCGATGCCGCGCAGGCCGTGATCATGGGCACCCAGGCCGCCGCGGTGCAGGGGCAGCTGAACTTCTCGCGCGAGATGGAGCGTGAGGCCGACCGCATCGGCATCGAGGTGCTGGGCAGCGCCGGTTTCTCGCCCGCCGGCATGGTCGGCATGTTCGAGAAGCTCGACGGGGCGATGCGCCTGAACGACAGCAACCAGTACCCCTACCTGCGCAGCCACCCGTTGACGATCGAGCGCATCAGCGACGCCCGCCTGCGGGTGCGCGAGGCCGGCCTGCCGGCGCCGGTGAAATCGGCCGTGCCGCATGCGCTGATGCAGGCCCGCGCAAAGGCGCTGATGGACCGCACCGACCAGGCCTTGTTGCGCCTGCAGGGGCTGGCGGCGCCCGGCTCGCCGGCCCACGACCTGGCGCGCCTGGCCACGCTGTACGCCGGGGCGCAGGCCTCGATCCTGCTGCGCGATTTCGACCACGCCGCACAGGCCATCGGCGCCGGCGAGGCGCTGGCCCGCGGCCCGTTCGCCAACGAGCCCGAGGCGCTGCGCCAGTTCGCGCTGCTGCGGGTGTCGATGCTGGCCGAGCGCGGTGGCCCGGCGGCCCAGCTGGCGCCGGCCCTGAGCACCGCGCTGGCGCCACTGGCCAGCGACCGCACCCGCCCGGCGATGATGGTGCGGGCCCAGGCCGCGCTGGCCCGCCAGCGCAGCGGCGACCCCGGCGCCACCGACGCGCTGCGCCAGGCCACCGAGGCGCTGCAGACCTGGGTCGCCGAGCACAAGCGCGACGCGCTGGCCTGGCAGACGCTGGCCCAATGCGCCGAGCCGCTGGGCCTGCGGCTGCGCTCGCTGCGCGCCGGTGCCGAAGCCGCGTTTGCCAATGGCGACGTGCTCGGCGCGGTCGACCGGCTGCGCGCGGCGCGCCAGGTGGCGCTGGACACGCGCTCCGACGACTATGTCGAGGTGTCGGTGATCCAGTCGCGGCTGCGCGAGCTCGAAGGCGACCGGCGCCGCCTGTTGGCCGAGATGCGCGGCGAGCGCCACCCGGAAGACGTGCAGTAACGCCACCACCAGCCGAGGGGCGAATGCGACGGCCGGTGCTTTCCCCGATGGCCGGCAGCGGCCGGGCTGGCCACAGTGCGCCGCGCGGGCGCCGTTGCCCGCGCCCCTGCGACCCGCCGCGCCCCGCATGCCCCCCACCCTGCACCGATGGCTGCTGCCCGCCGCCGCCCTGACCGCTGCCCTGGCCATCGCCGCCGAGCCGCTGGGCCAGGCCTGGCTGAACTTCGTCTTCAAGCCGCTGACGACGCTGCTGCTGATCGCCTGGGCCTGGCCGCGCGGCGCAGAAGACGGCCCCCGCCGCACCTGGCTGCGCGCAGGGCTGTGGCTGTCGCTGGTGGGCGACGTGGCGCTGATGTGGCCGCAGCAGGGCTTTCTGCCCGGGCTGGTCGCGTTCCTGCTGGCCCACCTGGCCTACATCGTCGCTTTCACGCGCGGCCTGCGGCTGGCGGCCCGGCCGCTGCCGTTCGTGGCCTACGCCGCGCTGGCGGCGCTGATCCTGTCGCAGCTGTGGCCGGGTGTGCCGGCCCCGCTGCGTGCGCCGGTGCTGGCGTATGTCGGCGCGCTGGCCTGCATGGCGGCGCAAGCCGCGGCCTTCTGGCTGGCCGCCCGCGGCAGCGATGCCGAGCCCTGGGCCCGACGGGCGGCGATCGGCGGCGCCTTGTTCATGGCGTCGGACGCGACGCTGGCGGTCAACAAGTTCGCCACCGCGTTGCCGGCGGCGAGTTTCTGGATCCTGGCGACCTATTGGCTGGCCCAGGCCTGCATCGCCGGCTCGTTGCGGCCCCCTCTGGCCCGGCCTGCAGACAAGATGTCGCACGAATGACGGGCGATTCGGCGCCTGCCCGCCGAGGCTGAGCCGGTCGCCGGGGCACCGGCGGCGATCATCGCCGCCCGCTGAACGCCAAAAACCGCACGGGTGAAAGCCCGAAATAGGCTTATTTCACCGGCCAATTGGCCGAAACGTAGAAGGCCCGTAGCCCCCGCTGCGGGCCTTTTGCCTTCCTGTCCGGAGCCGCCGATGCGTTCGAGCCCTGTTGCCCGCCCCCAGACCCGCGCCTTGGCGCGCCACCCTGCCTGGCCGCTGGCCGCCGGGGCCGCGTTGCTGGCCGGCGCCGGCCTGCTGGCACCCCGCGCCGAAGCAGCCTCCGTGGGCGGCCTGCAGCGCATCGTCGACGAAGCGGCCGAAGGCAACCGCCTGCCGGCCTCGCTGGCCCGCCCGCAGGCCGACGAAGACCGCACCGACCGCCTGATCGTGCACTACCGCGGCAGCAGCAGCGGCCGTCGCAGCGCGCTGCAAGCCACGCCCCAGGCCACCACGCAAGCCCTGCAGCGCCTGCAAATGGCCGGGCTGCAGGCGGTGCGGGTGCACCGCAACGGCCTCGGCGCCCAGGTGCTGCACCTGAACCGCTCGGTGCCCGTCTCCGAGCTCGACGCGGTCGCACGCCAGCTGATGGCCGACGACGCGAACGTGCTCTACGCCGAGCCCGACCGCAAGCTGCATGCGCTGGCCACCGCCACCGACCCGCTGTACACCAGCCAGTGGCATTACTTCGAGCCGACCGGCGGCCTGAACCTGCCGTCGGCGTGGGACCTGTCGACCGGCTCCGGCGTGGTCGTCGCGGTCATCGACACCGGCGTGCGGCCGCATGTGGACCTGGCCGCCAACCTGCTGTCGGGCTACGACTTCATCAGCAGCGGCACCGCCTCGAACGACGGCGACGGCCGCGACAGCGATGCCAACGACCCGGGCGATGGCTGCAACGGCGGCCACTCCAGCTGGCACGGCACCCACGTGGCCGGCACCATCGCCGCGGTCACCAACAACGGTGAAGGCGGCGCGGGCGTGGCCTACGGCGCGAAGATCCTGCCGGTGCGGGTGCTGGGTTGCGGCGGCGGCTATTTCTCCGACATCGCCGACGGGGTGCTGTGGGCCTCGGGCAGCGCGGTGGGCGGCGTCTCGGCGCCGAGCCAGCCGGCCAAGGTGCTGAACCTGTCGCTGGGCGGCAAGTCGAGCTGCCCGACGACGATGCAGAGCGCGATCAACCAGGCCCGTGCGAACGGCGCGGTGGTCATCGTGGCCGCCGGCAATTCGAACGAAGACGCGTCCAAGCACACACCCGCGAACTGCGCCAACGTGGTGACGGTGGCGGCCACCGGGCGCACCGGCGGCCGGGCCTCGTACTCGAACTACGGCGCCAAGATCGACGTGGCCGCGCCCGGCGGCGACCAGAGCACGGGCGCTGCCAACGGCGTGCTGTCGACCCTGAACGACGGCTACAGCAGCGCCGGCAACGACAGCTACAACTACTACCAGGGCACCTCGATGGCCGCACCGCACGTGGCCGGCGTGGCCGCGCTGATGCTGGCCCGCAACCCGAGCCTGAGCCCCGACGAGATCGAGGTGCTGCTGAAGAGCACCACCCGCCCGTTGCCGAAGGCCTGCGCGGTCGGCTGCGGCAAGGGCATCGTCAACGCCACCGCGGCGGTCACCGCGGTGTTCGCCGGGGCCAGCATCGCCAGCAATGCCGCCGAGACCGAGCCGAACAACACGCGGCTGGCGCCGCAGACCCTGTCGTCGTTCCCGGTCAAGGTGGCGGGCACCATCGGCAGCGGCACCGATGTGGACTTCTACAAGGTCAGCGTCGGCGTGGGCAAGACGCTCAGCGCCCGCCTGATCGGCAATGTGGCGTCGGACTACAACATCGACATGCTCAACGGCACCGGCACCGTGATCAAGACCAGCGCACGCGGCGTCGGCATGACCGACACGGTCAGCTGGACCAACCCCAACGGGACGGCCGCCGACCGCTATCTGCGCGTCAAGCGCGTCTCCGGCACCACCGGCGTCACCGGCACCTACACGCTCGAAGTGACGCGGCCCTGACCCCCAGGGCCCGGGCGGCGCCCAGCCCGTCGCCCCGAGGGCGGTCGACACCCTCGGGCACGGCCCTTCGCTTCGGGCGCCACCGCGCGGCGCCGCCGCTCACATGCCCTTGAACAGGTGGGTGTAGCTGCGGCTGACTTCGAGCTTCTGCGGGTTGCCCTTGACCGACACGATCTGCCGGCCGCGGAAATCGCGCGTGACCGCGGCGATCGCATTCACCGCGACCAGCGTCGAGCGGTGGATCTGCCAGAAGCGCTCGGGGTCGAGTTCGTCGACCAGCTCCTTGATCGGCTTGCGGATCAGCGCCTCGACCTGCGGCGTCTGGACCCGCGTGTACTTCTCGTCGCTGATGAAGAACAGCACGTCTTCGACTGGGATCATCTGGATCGCCTGGCCGACCGTCGCCTGGATCCACTTCAGGTAGGCCGGCCGGGCACCGCCGCTGGCCGCGAGCTTGTGCAGCAGCTGCTGGATCGGCTCGCCGCCCGGTGCAGCCGGCGCATCGGCATCGCCGTCGCCGGCACCCCGCTTGGCCGCCAGGCGCTTGCCGATGCGCTCGACCGTCAGCTTCAGCCGGTCACGCTCGGCCGGCTTCAGGATGTAGTCGGTCGCGCCCTGCTCGAACGCCTCGACCGCGTACTGGTCGTAGGCGGTGATGAAGACGATCTCGGGCAGCACGCCATCGTCGCCGACGTCCATCTGCGCGATCTGCTTGGCCGCGTCGACCCCGGTCATGCCGGGCATGCGGATGTCGAGGAACACCACGTCGGGCCGGTGCTGCTCGACCAGCTCGACAGCCTCGGCGCCGTTCTTCGCCTCGGCCACGATCTGCAGCTCGGGCCAGGCCTCGGCCAGGCGGGCACGCAACTGGTCGCGCATCAGCCGCTCATCGTCGGCCAGCACCGCGCGTGGCGCGCCGGTGGGGGTGTCGGTGGTGTTGGTCATGGCGCGATCGTAGCGAAGCCGGCGTTGGCTGCGCAGAGGGCCTGGCCCGGCGTCAGGCGAAGGGGGTGGTGTTGTCGGTGTGTTGGCCGATCACCGGCACCGGCGGCGGGGCCGACGGCGCCGGCGGCGCGGCCGGGGTCTTCTTCGGCCGCACCGCCCACCACACCAGCAGCGCCAGCAGGATCACCGGCGAGCCGACCACGGCAATCGCCACCGCCGCGCAGGCCAGCGCAGCGACCACGCCCAGCACGGCCAGCAGCAGCGGCACGCCGACCCCGAACAACAGCGCCAGCGGCACGACGATCACCACGATCACCAACGCCAGCACCACCGCGCCGAAGACCAGCCAGGCATGGCCGGCGTGCAGCCCCTGCAGGTCGATCTGCTCGCCGTCGACCGTGACGATCAGGTCGGGTGGGATGTGGTTGAACATCGTCGCCAGCGAGATGGCGGTGGTCAGCGCCACCACCAGGATGCCGGCCATCAGCAGCCAGCCGATCCAGCGCCAGGGGGAAGGTCTCGAATGCATCGTTCGTCTCCTCGGGAAAATCAGGCGTTGCCGTTGCCGTTGCCGTTGCCGTTGCCGTTGCCCTGCCCCGGCGCGTTGACGGTGCGGTAGGGCACGGTGATCGTCACGACGGTGCCGCTGGGCTGGTTGGCCGACACGGTCAGCAGCGCCTTGTCGCCATACAGCAGCTGCAGCCGCTCGCGGATGTTGGCCAGGCCGACGCCGGTGCCGCTGGTGCCGCCGTTGCCGAAGCCCACGCCGGTGTCGGCCACCGTGACCTGCAGCTTGCCGTGCACGATCTCGGCCTTCACGTTCAGCGTGCCGCCTTCGGGCTTGGGCTCCAGGCCGTGGCGAATCGCGTTCTCGACCAGGGTCTGGATCATCATCGCCGGGAACTCGGCCGACACCAGGCCCTCGGGCACGTCGATGTGGGCGATCAGGCGCTCTTCCATCCGCACCTTCAGGATCTCGACATAGGGCCGCACGACGGCCAGCTCGCGGCCGAGGTCGCGCGGGCCGCCGTCGGCGGTGTCGCGCATCGTCGGCATGCTGGCACGCAGCAGCGCGATCAGGTTCTTCTGCATCTGGCTGGCACGCACCGGATCGGTCTCGATCAGGTGATCGATCGACGCCAGCGTGTTGAACAGGAAGTGCGGCTCGACCTGGGCCTGCATCGCGGCCATGCGGGCCTCGATCACCTGGCGGCGCAGCGACTCGGCCTCGGCCGTCTCGGTGGCCACCGCGGCCTTGCGCTCGGCCTGGATGCGCGCCTTGTAGGTCGCCTTCACGATCGCCGACAGCAAGATCCACAGGAACGCCAGCTGCGGCAGGCTCTCGCCGTACTGCACGGTGCGGTGCGACACACGCGGGCCGATGTTCAGCGCCTCTTCGATGTCGTCGCGGGCCTGGGCGGCGTCCTCGCGCGCCTGCTTGGCGTCGGCGATCGCTTCGATCACCGCCGCGCGGGCCTCCTCGACGGCCTGCCGCACCTCGTCGGAGTCGGCCCCGGGCGGCACCGCGATGCGCACGTCCTGGTCGTCGGCGTTGATCTCGACCACCGGCTCGCCGTTGATCTTGACGCTGAAGCCGGAGCCGGCCGACGCGGCCGATGCCGCAGCGCTGGCCGCGGCCGGTGCGGCCGTTCGCGGGCTGATGCGCACACCGCGGTGGTCGATCGAGATGTCCACGCCGTCGCGCGAGCCGGTCGAGCCCGACGCGGGCTTTTCGATGTGGATGCCCGGCACCTGGACGCTGTGCGGCTTCTTGGGCGCTTGCGGTGCCTCAGGTGCCTCAGGTGCCTCAGGTGCCTCAGGTGCCTCGGGCTTGCGCGGCGGCGTCACCGACCCGCTCGGGTGGTCGACCACGGTTTCGGTGTAGGTCCAGGTGAACGGCGGCAGGTTCTGCAGGATGCCGGCCGCGATCAGCAACAAGCCGGACAGCAGGCCGAAGCGCCACCAGCTGATGCTCGCCAGCCAGGCACCGTAGACGTGGAACGCGCGGACGGCGCCACTGCTGAAACGCTGCCAGCGGTCGGCCCAGGGGCTGGTGGGGGTGGTGGTGAGACTGCTCATGGGCGGGCGCCGGGTGGGGTGGGTCAGGTGTCGCGGGATTCGTCGATGGAACGCACTCTACGCAGCCGGCGGCCAGGCGCCAGCCCGGCGCGACACACGCCAGCGCCGCGGGGACAGGCTGCACGGGGTGGCGACAGGCGGCGCGCCCGGCGGGCGCGCGGGCCGGTCAGCGCCGCTCGACGATCATCGGCACCAGCGCCAGCGCCGCGCGGATCTTCTCCGCCGCCTCGCGGGCCTGGTCGCGCGAGGCGTAGGGGCCGGCCTGCAGGCGGAACAGCCCGCCCTCGGCGAACACCGTCAGCAGCGGGCTCAGCCAGTCCAGCTCTTGCGTCAGACGCTGCTGGAAGCTGTAGGCCCCGCTGCCCTGGCCAAAGGCACCGAGCTGCAACCAGAAGCCGCTGGCCGCGGCGGTGTGGGCCCGCGAGGGCGTGGTGGCTTCGGGCACCGGCTGGGCCTGGGCGCTGGCCGGGCCGGCCGCGGCGAGCGCGACTTGCGCCGGCGGCAGGCTCGGCGCCACACCCGTATCGGGCTCGGGGCTCGGTGCGGCGGCGAGTGCCGCCGGCAGCGGCGCCACGGCCGGCTCGGCGGCGGGCAGCGTCGGTGTCGCGGTGGGCGCAGGCGCAGGCTCGGGGGCGGGCGCCGGGGCCGGTGCAGGCGCCCGCGCCTGCGTGGCGCTCTTGCCCGCCAGCCCGGCGCGGATGTCTTCGTAGGTGATGCGCTCGACCTCGACCGGCGCGACACCGTTCTGCACCCCCAGTCGCACCGCAGCGGCGTACGACAGGTCGATCACCCGGCCGCGCGAGAACGGCCCGCGGTCGTTGACCCGCACGATCACCTCGCGGCCGTTGGCCGGGTTGCGCACCCGCGCGTAGCTTGGGATCGGCATCGTCTTGTGCGCCGCCGTCATCGCGTACATGTTGTAGGTCTCGCCGCTGGCAGTGCGCCGGCCGTGGAAGCGGCGGCCGTACCACGAGGCCAGCCCCTTCTCGACCAGCGGCTCGTCGCCGGTCATCGGCGTGTAGCTCTGGCCCAGCACCTCGTAGGGCTTGTTCGGCCCGCCCGAGCGGATCGGCTCGACCTTGGGCTCGGCGTCGGGCACGTCGCGCACATCGGGCGCATCGGCCGGCGGCGGGCCATCAGCGCCGGCGGGCAGGCGCCCGCGGGAGCCGGTCGGCGTGGTGGTGCAGCCTGCGAGCACCAGGCTGGCGAGCACGACGGCAGCGCCGGCACAACGCGTCAAGCGATGCGGCCAGGGTGCGGTGGTGGGGGAAAGAGAGAAGAGGCGATGGCGCGCCCGGCTGGGATCGAACCAGCGGCCCCTGGCTTCGGAGGCCAGTACTCTATCCACTGAGCTACGGGCGCCATGCATGGAAGAGTCGGGATTCTAGCAGTCGCCTGCGGGGGCCCTGGCCGGGTGCCGGCCGGCGTGGGGGCGCTGGCTATAATTCGGCGGTTGTGCCGAGCGGTGCCCCGCCGCGCATCGAACAACGATTTCGCCCCTGCCCGCCGAATCCGGCCCAGCGACCGAGGATTTCATGAGCGACGCTCACAGCCACGCAGAAGAACATGCCCACGACGGCCCGCACGAAGGTCCGATCAAGACGCCCAAGCAACTGGTCTGGGCGGTGGTGGCTTCGTTTGTCGTGCCGATCATCGTGATCATCATGCTGACGCAGTTCGTTGCCACCGGCGAGAAGCAAGCCGCCGGCACCGATGCGCTGGAAGCCGAAGCCGTGGCTCAGCGCATCCACCCGGTCAGCTCGGTCGAGGTGAAAGACGCGAGCGACGTGGCCACGCTGAAGACCGGCGAGCAGGTCTTCCAGGCCCAGTGCTCGGCCTGCCACGCCACCGGCGCCGCCGGTGCACCGAAGTTCGGCGACGAAGCCGCTTGGGGCCCGCGCATCAAGACCGGTTTCGAGGCGCTGCTGAACTCGGCACTGAAGGGCAAGGGCAACATGGGCCCGCAAGGCGGCGGCGACTTCTCCGACCTGGAAATCGGCCGCGCCGTGGTCTACATGGCCAACAAGGGCGGTGCCAAGTTCGACGAGCCCAAGGCCCCGGCCGCCGCGGCCAGCGCAGCGCAGTAAGCCCTTCGCCGACCTCGCATCACAACAAGCCGCCTTCGGGCGGCTTGTTCGTTTCTGGCGCCCGCGCGCGCTCAGCCCTTGTGCTGGCCGATCGCCGGGCTCAGCGTGTAGCCGAAGCGCGCCGGCATCTGCATGAACGGCAGTTCGTCATAGCGCCACAGGCCGGCCTCGATCGCGTCGGCAGCCAACGCCGCGTCCAGCGTGTGCACCAGGCCGAAGCCGATGTCGCTGTCGGCGAACAGGCGGCCACCATCGTCGAGCCACGCGCTGCGAAAGACAGCGCTGCGACCGGTGTGGGTGCTGAGCGCCGGCGCCGCGCCGGGCACCGCGGTCAACCGCCAGACCCAAGGCGCGGCCTCGAGCTCGACATAGACCCGCTGCGGCCCGTTCTGGAAGAACCAGCAGCCGGCCTCGTCGGCCTCGTAGTTGCGGCCGATGAATTCCTGCAGCTTGTCGTGCAGGATGCGGCTGCCCTTGGGCGTGGGGAACGGCCCCGCCGCCTGGATGCGGTCGTCGCGCATGTACCAGTCGCCACGCGCGTCGAGCGCGAGCCAGTTGTAGCAATGCGGCACGTGCGGCCACTTGGCCAAGGCAGCTTTGACGATCTCGTCCATGGATCGACCTTAGCGCGCCCTCAACCAATCCACCACAGCCTGGGGCATCGCCCGCACGTGGCCAGGGGGCAAGTGGCCGGCCGGGAAGCCGACGTGGCCGCCATGCGGCGGCTGCCACAGCGTCACGCAGGGGCCGACCTCGCGCACACCAGGCAGGCTGGCCGCCGGCACGAACGGATCGTTGCGCGCATTCAGCACCAGCGCCGGCACGCGGATGTGCTGCAGCCAGGGCTTGGCCGAGGCGCGGGTCCAGTAGTCGTCGGTGTTGCGAAAGCCGTGCAGCGGCGCGGTGAACAGGTTGTCGAACTCGTACAGGTCGCGCACCGCGGCCATGCGCTCGCGGTCGAACAAGCCGGGGTGCTGCTTCCATTTCGCCAGCGCCTTGGGCTTCATCGAGCGCAGAAACATGCGCGTGTAGACCTGCCGGTTGAAGCCGCGGCCGATCGCGTGGCCGCCGGCCGCCAGGTCGATCGGTGAGCAGACCGCCGCGACCGCACGCACCGTGGCCGACGCCGTCTCGCCGGCCTCTTCGGCCCAGCGCAGCAGCGCATTGCCGCCCAGCGACACGCCGACGACATGCAGCGGTTGGCCCGAGCGCTCGCGCAAGCGCGTGAGGATCCAGCCAATCTCTTCGAAATCGCCCGAGTGGTAGGCCCGCGGCGCCAGGTTCAGCTCGCCCGAGCAGCCGCGAAAGTGCGGCACCGCGTAGTTCCAGCCCAGCGCATGCGCGACATCGGCAAACGCCTCGGCGTAGTGGCTGCGCGACGAGCCTTCGAGGCCGTGGAAGAGCACCAGCCACGGCGCCTCGCGGTGGCGCGAGAAACGGAAGTCGACGTCGATGAAATCCTGGTCGGGCGTGGTCCAGCGCTCGCGCTGGTAGACCGGGTGCGGGCCGTGCACACGCTTGCCGTACAGCGCCGGCCAGATCGTCTGCAGATGCCCGCCGGGCAACCAGCGCGGCGCTCGGAAATGGCGCATCGCGGCCTCGCCGTCCCCGCTCAATGCAATGTCGTCGGCGCCTCGACCAGCTCCGGCGGCTCTTGCGCGGTGCCGGGGCTGGCGTGGTGGGTCACCATGCGCCAGCCTTGCGCCGTCTTCAGGTAGACGTTGGTCGCCATCACCCAGCCGGTGCGGGCGCCGTCGGGCGTGTTCAGCGCCACGCGCTCGACCACGCTGTGCATCGCCGCGCTCAGCGCATGCACGCGGCGCACCTTGTCGGGCTGCACATGGACCGGGCCGTTGGCGAACACCGCCTCGAACGCCGCGCGCACCGCGGCCGGGCCGACCAGGCGCGGGCCACCCGGGTGGATGCAGACGACTTCTTCGTCGTCGGCCCAGACGGCCATCAGCTTGTCGATGTCCGCTTCGCGCAGCGCTTCGTAGAACTGGGCCTCGACGTCGTCGGGCGACGCGAGCAGGGCGGCCTTGGGCGGGGATTGCGGCATGGGCGAGCCTTCAGCGTGATCGCGTCAGCGAAAGACCACGGTCTTGTGCCCGTTCATCAGCACCCGGCGCTCGACGTGCCAGCGCACCGCGCGCGCCAGCACCACGCACTCGACATCGCGGCCGACGGCGGTCAGGTCGTCGGCCGACAGCGAGTGGTCGACCCGGGCGACGTCCTGCTCGATGATCGGGCCTTCGTCGAGGTCGGCGGTCACGTAGTGGGCCGTCGCGCCGATCAGCTTCACGCCGCGGGCATGGGCCTGGTAATACGGCTTGGCGCCTTTGAAGCTGGGCAGGAAGCTGTGGTGGATGTTGATCGCGCGCCCCGCCAGCCGCTGGCAGAACTCGGGGCTCAGGATCTGCATGTAGCGCGCCAGCACCACCAGGTCGATCTGCTCGGTCTCCATCAGCGCTTCGATCTGCTGCTCTTGCGCGCGCTTGGCCGCAGCGTCGGCGCCGGCCGCCAGGGGCAGGTGGTGGAACGGCAGGCCGTAGCTTTCGACCAGCTGCTGGTGGGTGCGGTGGTTCGACACCACAGCCGGGATGTCCAGCGCCAGCTGGCCGCTCCTCCAGCGGAACAGCAGGTCGTTCAGGCAGTGGCCGTGCTGGCTGACCATCAGCAGCACGCGCGGCCGCTGGTCCACCGCATGGAAGGTGGCCTGCATGCCGAACTGCTGGCGCACATGGCCGAACAGCTTGTCCAGCGTGGCCACCTCGGCCAATTGCTCGGGCGCCTCGAAATGCACCCGCATGAAGAAGAAGCCGGTCGCGTCCTCGCCTTGCAGGTCACCAAATTGCTGCGAATCGATGATGTTGCAGCCGGCCTGGTACAGCAGGCCCGAGACGTTGTGCACGATGCCCTTGGTGTCGCGGCAGGCCAGCGTGAGGACGAATTCTTGCGGTCGGGGCATGGTGGGCCACGATTGTACGGACGGGGGGTGTTTCCCCCCACGCTCGACAGGCCTCGGGTTGGCATCCAAGCGGCGTCGGCTGGCGTATGCCTGGGTCGAACCTTCTTCAGTGCACTCCTAGAATTTCACCGCCGATGGCCACCTCTGCCTCTTCTTCTGCCCGTGCCGATGCCCTGGGCGCGCTGCTCGCGCGTGTCTCGTTGGGCGACCGTGCGGCGTTTGCCACGCTTTACCAACAGACGGCAGCGCATCTGCTGGGGGTCATTCTCCGTATCAACAGTGACCGGGGCCAAGCCGAGGACCTGTTGCAGGAGATATTCGTGAAGATCTGGGGAGCCGCGGGCAGCTTCGACGCCCAGCGGGCACAACCGATGACCTGGCTGACCTCGATTGCGCGCCATCGCGCAATCGACAGCCTGCGCCGGCGCCAGACCGAGCCGCAGTGGGTGACCGCCCGCATGTCGGTCGACGACGGCGAGGACGACGATGTGCTCGACCAGCTGCCCAGCGAGGCCGCCGGCCCGCTGGAGCTGCTGGGCCAGGCGGTGCAAGCGCGCGCGGTCGGCGTCTGCATGAAGGGTTTGTCCGGCGAGCAGCAGCAGACGCTGGCGCTGGCCTTCTACCAGGGCCTGTCGCACTCCGAGGTCGCCGAGCAACTGCGCCAGCCGCTGGGCACCGTCAAGAGCTGGGTCCGACGCGGCCTGTTGTCGCTGCGCGCCTGCCTCGAGCGGGCCGGCGCCATTGACGCCGTGGGGGCCTGATGGATTACTCCCGCGCCCCCCTCGCCGACCGCCTGGCCGCCGAATACGTGCTCGGCACGCTGCGCGGCCCGGCCCGCCGGCGTTTCGACAACCTGCTGCCGGCCCACCCGGCCCTGCGCGCCGCGGTCGCCCGCTGGCAGGACGCGCTGGTGCCGCTGGCGGCCAGCGTGAAGCCGGTCGCCCCGTCGCCGCGGGTCTGGAAAGGCATCGAAGAGCGCCTGTTCGCCGAGCGCCGCGCCGCCAACGACACGCCGCCCGCGCCGCAGCGCTGGTGGCAAACCGTGCTGCCCTGGCGCGCCGCCACCGGCTTCGCCACCGCCGCCGCGCTGGCGCTGGGCGTGGCGCTGACGATCCCGAAGCCGGCCCAGCCACCGGTGCTGGTGGTGCTCGCCCCGTCCGACGCCGCCGCCGGCGCGGCGCTGCAGAACGCCAAGTTCGTCGCCAGCGTCAGCGCCGACGGGCGCGGCCTGGTGCTGCGGCCGGTCGATGCGCTGGCGATGGACCCGCAGCGCGCGCTCGAACTCTGGGCCGTGCCGGGCCAGGGCGCGCCGCGCTCGCTGGGCCTGGTCGCCGCCGACGGTGCGACCAAGGTCATCCGCACCGAGCTGCTGCGCAACACCGCCGCCTTCGCGGTCAGCCTGGAGCCCGCAGGCGGTTCGCCGACCGGCGCCCCCACGGGTCCCATCATCTCAGTGGGCAAACTGGACACTTAGAGGCGCGCGCAGCGCCGCCGCTCATCAAGTGGCGTGCGCGGATCCGGCTCTGCCGGTCCGCTGCGCGAGCCCCCTCCGGGGGGCAGCCCGCCGGAGCGGGCGTGGGGGCCCTAGGTTTCAGGTGCGCAACTTGCATCAGCCGGTGCGTGAGCGCCGCTGACCTCCGCCTCGCCGTCATCACGCTGTCGGCCCATGTGCCCGACCTGGCCGACCAGGACGGCTGGGACGAGGCGCTGCGCCTGCGCGACCTGGTGCACGGGCTGCGCGTGGGCGGCTACCAGATCGCCGGCGTGCTGGGCGCCGACGCGCAGCTGCCCGACAAGCTGGCCGCGCTGGCGCCCGACGTGCTGATCGTCGACGCCGAGAGTGGCGCGCGCGACGCGATCGAGCATGTGGTCTGGGCCACGCGCGACGCGCCGCGGCCGATCGTGCTGTTCACCGAAGAGCACGACCCGGCCCACATGCGCGAGGCGGTGGCCGCCGGGGTGGTGGCCTATGTGGTGGCCGGCCTCGCGCCCGAGCGGGTGCGGCCGGTGATCGACGTGGCGATCGCCCGCTTCGAGCACGAGCAACAGCTGCGCGGCGAGCTGGCCCGCGCCAAAGGCCAGCTCGCCGAGCGCGTGGTCGTCGACCGCGCGAAAGCCCTGCTGATGCAGCGCCACGGCCTGCCCGAGCCCCAGGCCTATGCGCGCCTGCGCAAGACGGCGATGAACCAGGGCCTGACGATCCACGAGGTCGCGCGGCGCCTGCTCGAGCTGGCCGACCTGTTCGCCTGAGCGCCGCCGCATCGAGGCGCCCGCGTTTGGTGCGGCGCACCAGCGCGGGCCCCGGCGCTGGTGCAAACCCGGCGGCCCAGCCCACGCCCACCGGGCCAGGCCGGCTGGCACAGCGATTGCGTAGTAACGCCCGTGGCCCAACGAAGGGTCACGCGATCTGGTTGCACTGACTTCCTAGGTATTTTTTGGACAAAGGCGTCCGCCGGCTGGCCCTCGTGGCCCCAGCCGTCGGGCGCCTGTTTTTTTTGTCGTTTCGCTTTTTGACGAGGACCGCCGATGCACGCCCCTGCCCGCCCGACCTTCAGTGCCACCACCGACATGAGTCGACGCCAGATCTTGCAGGCCGCGTCCGCCGTGGCGGTGGGCGCCGCCGCCGGCCTGCCGTCGACCCGCGCCTGGGGCCAGGGCTCGGACAAGCCCGAGAAAGAAGAGGTGCGGATCGGCTTCATCCCGCTGACCGACTGCGCCTCGGTCGTGATGGCCTCGGTGCTGGGCTTCGACAAGAAGTACGGCATCAAGATCATCCCGACCAAAGAGGCCTCGTGGGCCGGCGTGCGCGACAAGCTGGTCAACGGCGAGCTCGACATGGCGCATGTGCTGTACGGCCTGGTCTACGGCGTGCACCTGGGTGTCAGCGGGCCGAAGAAGGACATGGCGGTGCTGATGACCCTGAACAACAACGGCCAGGGCCTGACGCTGTCGAAGGCGCTGGCGGACAAGGGGGGCACGAGTCTGGAAGGGCTCGTGGCGCTGATGAAGAAGGAGCCGCGCGACTACACCTTCGCACAGACCTTCCCGACCGGCACCCACGCGATGTGGCTGTACTACTGGCTGGCCTCGGCCAACGTCAACCCATTGAAGGACGTGAAGTGCATCGTGGTGCCGCCGCCGCAGATGGTCGCCAACATGCGCGTGGGCAACATGGACGGCTTCAGCGTCGGCGAGCCCTGGAACCATCGCGCCATCATGGACGGCATCGGCATCTCGGCCGCCACCAGCCAGGACGTGTGGAAGGACCACCCCGAGAAGGTGCTGGGCACCACGGCCGAGTTCGTCAAGAAATACCCGAACACAGCCCGGGCAGTCACCATGGCCGTGCTCGAAGCCAGCCAGTGGATCGACGCCAGCTTGTCGAACAAGATGAAGATGGCCGAGACGGTGGCACAGAAGTCCTACATCAACACCAGCGTCGACGCGATCAACCAGCGCATCCTCGGCCGCTACCAGAACGGCCTGGGCAAGACCTGGGACGACCCGAACCACATGAAGTTCTTCAACGACGGTGCGGTCAACTTCCCGTACCTGTCGGACGGCATGTGGTTCCTGACCCAGCACAAACGCTGGGGCCTGCTGAAAGAGCACCCCGACTACCTCGGCGTGGCCAAGCAGATCAACCAGATCGATCTCTACAAGCAGGCGGCATCGGCGCTGAAGATCAGCGTGCCGAAAGACGCGATGCGCAGCTCGAAGCTGATCGACGGCGTGGTCTGGGACGGCAAGGAGCCGGCCAAGTACGCCGATGGTTTCAAGGTCCGCGCCTGAGGCGCCCGCACTGCAAAGGAGATCACCCATGGTCAGTGCCGTGTTCCATTCCCCGCTGGGCGTTGCCGCCGAGCCGGCCGCCTCGCCCGCCCCCGCCCGCCCCGCAGCGCCGATGCCGACGCCCGCCGCCACTGCGGTGCCGCCCGTGCCTCGCGCCAAGCGCCCGCCGTATGACTGGCGCGGCCTGTGGATGAAGGTCTTGCCACCGGTGCTGGGCCTGGCGCTGCTGGTCGGCCTGTGGGCGCTGCTGACGCAAAAGGGCGGCCCCTTTCCCACACCGCGTGCCACCTTCGATGCCGCCGTCACGCTGTTCGCCGACCCGTTCTACCGCAACGGCCCCAACGACCAAGGCATAGGCTGGAACATCCTGTTCTCGCTCGAACGTGTCGCGCTGGGCTTCAGCCTCGCGGCGCTGGTCGGCATCCCGCTCGGCTTCATCATCGGCCGCTTCGAGTTCGCCAGCCGCATGGTCGGCCCGCTGATCAGCCTGCTCAAGCCGGTGTCGCCGCTGGCCTGGTTGCCGATCGGCCTGCTGGTGTTCAAGAGCGCCAACCCGGCGGCAATCTGGACCATCTTCATCTGCTCGATCTGGCCGATGGTGGTCAACACGGCGGTCGGCGTGCAGCGTGTGCCGGTCGACTACCTCAACGTCGCCAAGGTGCTGAACCTGTCGGAGTGGAAGGTCATCACGAAGATCCTGCTGCCGGCCGTGCTGCCCTACATGCTGACCGGCGTGCGCCTGTCGGTCGGCACCGCCTGGCTGGTGATCGTCGCAGCCGAGATGCTGACCGGCGGCGTCGGCATCGGCTTCTGGGTCTGGGACGAGTGGAACAACCTGAACGTGCAGCACATCATCATCGCGATCTTCGTGATCGGCATCGTCGGGCTGCTGCTCGAACAGGCGCTGATGGCGGTGGCCAAGCGCTTCTCGTTCGACGATTGAAGAAGGGGGACACACCATGACTGCATTCATCGACGTTCACGCCGCCGAGGTCACCTTCCAGACCGCCAAGGGCCCGTTCCAGGCGCTGCGCGACATCCACCTGAAGGTCGAGCGCGGCGAGTTCATCACGCTGATCGGCCACTCGGGCTGCGGCAAGTCGACGCTGCTGAACCTGATCGCCGGGCTGCAAAAGCCCACCGGCGGCGCGTTGCTGTGCGACAACCGCGAGATCACCGCGCCCGGCCCCGAGCGCGCGGTCGTGTTCCAGAACCACTCGCTGCTGCCGTGGCTCTCGTGCTTCGACAACGTTCACCTCGCGGTCGAGCGTGTCTTCGGCGGCGGTGAACCCAAGGCCAGGCTGAAGCTGCGCACGCAGGCCGCGCTCGAGCTGGTCGGCATGGGCCACGCCGCGCACAAGCGGCCGCACGAGATCTCGGGCGGCATGAAGCAGCGTGTGGGCATCGCCCGCGCGCTGGCGATGGAGCCCAAGGTGCTGCTGATGGACGAGCCCTTCGGCGCGCTCGACGCCTTGACCCGCGCCAAGCTGCAGGACGAGCTGATGAAGATCGTCGAGCGCACCTGCAGCACCGTGGTGATGGTCACGCATGATGTCGACGAAGCGGTGCTGCTGAGCGACCGGATCGTGATGATGACCAATGGCCCGTCGGCGACGATCGGCGAGGTTCTGGCGGTGGACCTGCCGCGACCGCGCGACCGCGTGGCGCTGGCCGAGGACACCCGCTACGTGCACGCACGCAAGGCGGTGATCGACTTTCTCTACACGCGCCACGCCCACACCGAGCCGCTGGCGGCCTGATCACTCGCGCCGGCGGTCGCGGCGCGGGCGCCGGTGGTGCAGCGTGCCGTCGATGAAGGCCTGGCGCATCTGCGACATCTGCGCAAGCTTGGTGGCCACGCGGTGGTTGACGGTGCCGTCGGGCCACCCGCCGTGCGGGTCGGGGGCACCGGCGTCGGCGCCCGTCAGCAGCGTGATCGCCTGGTCGATGTCGTCGACCGGGTGGATGTGGAAGCAGCCCCGCTCGGCCGCCTCGACCACGTCGTCGCGCAGCATCAGGTGCTTGACGTTCGAGCCCGGGATCAGCACCCCCTGGGCGCCGTCCAGGCCCCGCGCGCGGCACAGGTCGAAGAAGCCTTCGATCTTCTCGTTGACCGCGCCCACCGCCTGCACCCGGCCGTGCTGGTTGACCGAGCCGGTCACCGCCAGCCCCTGGTGGATTGGCACGCCGGCCAGCGCCGACATCAGCGCGCACAGCTCGGCCAGCGACGCGCTGTCGCCCTCGATCGGGCCGTACGACTGCTCGAACACCAGGCTGGCCGACAGCGACAGCGGCAGCCCCTGCGCGAAACGCGCTCCGAGGAACGACGCCAGGATCATCACGCCCTTGGAGTGCACCGGCCCGCCCAGCGCCGCCTCGCGTTCGATGTCGACCAGATCCCCCTCGCCCAGCCGCGCCGTGGCGGTGATGCGCACCGGCTGGCCGAAGCTGAAGTTGCCCAGGTCGATCACGCTCAGGCCGTTGACCTGGCCGACGTGGTGGCCCTCGGTGGCGATCAACACGGTGCCGCGCAGCACCTCGTTGCGGTGGGCGTCGCGCAGCCGGTCGGCGCGGCGGGTGCGCAAGGCGATGGCGCGCGCCACGTCGTCGCGGCCGACGACATCGCGGCCCGCGCTGCGCGCGGCATGGTCGGCCTCGTGCAGCAGGTCGTTCAGGGCCCGGGTGTGCATCGACAGCCGGCCCGCGTCGCCGGCCAGGCGCGCGGCGTGCTCGACCGCGTGTGCCACGGCGTCGCGGTCCAGCGGCCGCAGCTGCTGGCTGCGCGCCATCGCACCGATCAGGCGGGCCAGGTGCTGGGTGGCCGTTGTGTCGCGCTCGATGTCGTCCTCGAAGTCGGCGGCGACCTTGAACAGCTCGTCGAACTCGGGGTCGATCGCCTGCAGCAGGTAGTAGTCGTCGCGCTCGCCGAACAACACGATCTTCAGCGCCAGCGGCACCGGCTGCGGCTCCAGCGGCAGCGCCCCGGCCCAGCCCAGCGCCTGCGCCAGCGACTCGATGCGAACCTCGCCCGAGCGCAGCGCGCGCTTCAGGCCGTCCCAGGCGCCGTCTTGCGCCAGCAGCCGGCCGGCGTCCAGCATCAGGTAGCCGCCGTTGGCGCGGTGCAGCGCGCCGGGCCGGATCTGCGTGAAGTCGGTCAGCAGCGTGCCCAGGTGGGCCTGGTGGTCGACGCGGCCGATCAGGTTGGCGTAGGTCGGGTTGTCCAGCCACTCGACCGGCGCATGCGCGGTGCTGGCGTGGCCGACCAGCAGGTTGACGCGGTAGCGGTGCAGCGACAAGGTGCCGCTCAGGCCATCGGGCTCGTCTTCGTCGTCTTCGTTCGGCTGCTCCTTGAGCTGCTCGCCGGCCTCGACCACGTCTTTCAGGATCTCGTCGAAGAAGGCCAGCACCTGGGCATGGGCGGCGAAGCCCTGCTTCAGTTCGGCGATCAGCTGGCCGGCGGCCAGGCCCATCGCGTCGCGCGTGGCCGCCCGCAGGCGCGACTGCATCTCGCGCCGCATCTGCGGCTTTTCCTGCGTCACCTGCTCGAGCTGCTCGCCCAACGCGGCAATCACGTTGGCGATGCGCTCGCGCTCGGCATCGGGCAACTGGGTGAACTGCTCGGGCGCCAGCGGCTGGCCGTCGCGCGCCGGGGCCAGCGCATAGCCCTCGGGGGTGCGCAGCAACGCCACCCCCTGGCGGATGGCGCTGTCGTTGAGCGACTTGAGCGCCTGCTCCTCGCGCTGCTTGGCGTCTTTCTGGATCGCCTCGACACGCATCTGGTAGTCGTCGCTCTCCAGCGCCGCCTCGATCGCGGTGCCCAGCTCGGTGACGAAGGCCTGCATCGCGCTGCGCAGGCGCGCGCCCTCGCCCGGTGGCAGGCTCAGCGCGCGCGGCCGGTTCGCGTCGGCGAAGTTGTGGATGTAGCACCACTCGGGCGGCGCCGGCCGCGTGGCCGCGTAGCGCTCGAGCAGCCCGCGCACCAGGCGGTGGCGGCCGCTGCCCGGGCGGCCGAGCGCGAACAGGTTGTAGCCCTGGCCGGCGATCTCGAGCCCGAGCCGCAGCGCCTCGACCGCGCGGGCGTGGCCGAAGCCCTCGTCGGGCTCGGCCAGCTCGGCGGTGGTGGCGAAATCGAACTGTGACGGGTCGCAGCGCAGGCGCAGTTGCGACGGGCTCAGCGCCGGTGCGCCCACTCAGGGCCTCTTGTCGACAAACGGCGCGCGGTCCTGGCCACCGGGTTCCATGGGCGTCTCCAGCAACAGTCGATGGCCCCGAGGGTACGCCACCGGCGGCAGCCCGTGTGCGCCCAGTGGCGCCGGCGCGTCACTGGCAGGTGCTGGTCAGCTTGCCGTACAGCGTGTTCAGGTCGAGCTGCGACGGGAACCCGGCCGGCGCGTGGCCCGAGTAGAAGCCGGCGTCGCGCAGCTTGGTCAGGTAGGGGTGGTACAGGTACTGCTGGCTGAAGGCGCCGGTGTTGCCGAAGTAGTAGGCGAACAGGTGCGCCGGGTCGAGCGCGAACTCGCCGCGGTAGCTGGCGCCGTCGTTGCCATCGTCCCAGCCCCAGGGCGCGTTGGCCGAGTTGGTGCCGCAGCTCTTCAGGCCCGAGCCGCAACCACCGCTGGTGTCGCCGCGAAACGTGCCCCAGCTCGCGTAGGTGATGGCCTGCGCCGGCGGCTGCAGCGCGTCGTTGATCGCCAGGTCGAACAGGCCGCCCGCCTGCTGGATGTCGACCAGGCGGTAGTACACGTGGCGGTCGTTGCCCGAGCTCGGGGTGGTCGGCGTGCCCAGCGTCGGGTAGTAGACGATGCCGTCCTGGTTGGGCGCGCCATTGAAGTCCGACGCGTAGGGCCAGGCCTTCAGCCCGTGGCCCTTGGCCTCTTGCACCGTCTTCATCCGGCTGATGCCGTTGTCGACCTCGAACGAGAGCTTGCCGTCGATCGTCTCGTGGCCCTTGGTGTAGGGGCTGCCGGCGGGCGTGAACGAGAAGAAGTCGGTGTGGAAGACGGTGATCATGCCCTCGACGGTGCCGTAGGCCGAGCCGTCCTTGCGCACCGAGACGATCGCGCCTTCGAGGTCGTTCTCGTGCTCCTGGTCGAAGATGATGTCGGCCCAGTCGCGAGGGTGGTAGAAGGCGTAGGTGATGAAGTAGTGGCTGCAGCTTTCGACCACCGCGTAATACACGGTCGCCGGCCACAGGCCATTGCCGCGGTTGTCCCAGTTGTTGGTCGTGATGGGGTCGTGGTCGTAGTCGAACGCGGTGATGTAGTCCGACGGGTAGTCGCTCGAATCGGTGTCCTGGTAGTGCACCGGCGCATGGTGAAAGGCCAGTTCGGCTGGCGTCAGCGCCCAGGCCGACGCACCGAACACCAACCCGCCGCAGCACCCCGCGATCACTTTCTTCCACATGGTTCATCTCCTCGTTGAAGCCGTTGGAACAAGGGCCGGGAGGCTAGGCACGCGGGGTGTCGACGCGATGACAGAGGACGAGAGAAGGCGGCACACCGACGACGCAGCCAGCACGACCGGCGGCGATGTTAGGGCGCGCTGCGCGCAACCCGGCGATGCAGGGGCCGCGCGTGGGGTCAAGCCCCGGCGCGCTCAGATCCAGCGTACAAACTCGTCCGGCGCCGGCCGGGGCCGCGGTGGTTTGTCGCGCAGCGCGGTGCCCAGGCTGATGAAGCAGATCGCGTGTTCGCCGTCGGCCAGCTCGAACGCCGTGCGCAGCGCGTGGCTGCCCATCGCGCGGCCGCTGGACAGGCCACTGGCGTAGCCGCGCGCGGCGGCGGCCAGCATCAGGTTCTGGACCGCGGCGCCGAGCGACACCAGGCGCTCGAACGGCGGCACGTCGGGGTCGTCGGCGCGCAGGTCGGCGATCGCCAGAATCAGCACCGGCCCGCGGAACGCCTTGTCGTGGGCCTCGGCGGCCTGCTCTGGCGTTGCGCCCGGGTCGCGCTCGCGCAGCGCGTCGGCAAAGGCCCGGCCCAGGCGCTCGCGCGCCGCCGGGCCCAACACCAGAAACCGCCACGGCCGCAACCGGCCATGGTCGGGCGCGGCCGCGGCCGCGGCGAACAGCGCGCGCAGCGTTGCCTCGTCGGGCGCCGGCTCGCCCAGGTGCTTGGGGCCCACGTGCTGGCGGGCATGCAGGACACGGTCGAAGCGCCCGGTGAAATCATCGTCAAGCGGCGCGTCGCCAATCGAATCGGGCATGAGGCTGTGTCCTGCGTTGCAAGGCCCGCGTGGCGGGCCGGTGGTCAGTTATTCTGACGCGCACAAGCACCAAAGAGGGAACCCGCATGCCGCCGACCCGCCCAGCGCCCGCACACCGCCTGGTGGCCGGGCGACGCCGCCTGGGCGCCGGCGCCGTGGTGGTCACCGCCTCACTGTGGCTGGCCGGTTGTGGCCAGACCGTGGGCAGCAGCAAACCGCCGGCGAGTCTGGGCGCCCTCGGCAAGCCGTTGATCGGCTGCCCCGAGATCGCCGGTGTCTACGCCTGGCCGCCGGCCGAGGGCCGCGGCTACGCCGAAGACCGCCGCCCCCACGGCTTCGCCTCGCGCAAGGTCGCCGGCGTCAACGTCTACCCGTATGGCCGCTTCGGCATCCGCATGGCGGGGCGCGGCAGCCCGCTGCTGGTGTTGTTCAAGGAGCGATCGCCCGATTCCGACGCGCCGGAGCCACGCCTGAACGGCCCCGGCTGGGGCTACCACGAGTGGGGCGCCCCCGAGTGGCACTGCAGCTTCGGCTACCTGGAGACCGACGAGGTCGAGTTCGAGGCGCCCACACCCTTGCCGGGGTCGGGCCGCTCGCCCGACGGGGCCGAGGCCGCACACGGCCGCAAGACCAGCGTGCTGTGGCGCATGACGCGCCTGGCCGACGGCTCACTCGCGCTGGGCCTGCGCGAGCACATCACCGGCGGCAAGCAGTCGCTCTTTTCGTGGGGCGACCAGAGCGCCGGCTCGGTGACAGAACCCGACCACGACGAGTGGCACTGGTCCCGGCTCGAGCCGGTGCCCGGCGACACGCCGGCGAAATAGGCGCGGCCCTCGCGGCGGGGCGTGGCTGCCCCGCCGGTGCGGCCTGCTCAATCGACGAACAGCGTCGCCGGGTGCTCCAGCAGCTCGCGCAGCGCCTGCACGAACTCAGCCGCCTGCATGCCGTCGACCACCCGGTGGTCGAACGACGACGACAGGTTCATCATCAGGCGCGGCACGATCGCACCGTTGCGGATCATCGGCCGCTCGACGATGCGGTTGACGCCGACGATCGCGACCTCGGGCATGTTGATCACCGGCGTGGTGACGATGCCGCCGATCTTGCCCAGGCTGGTGATGGTGATCGTCGAGCCGGTCAGCTCGTCGCGCACCACCTTGCCGCTGCGCGCCGCGTCGGCCAGCCGGCCGACCTCGGCCGCGAACGTCCACAGGTCGTGTGCCTGCGCGTCGCGCAGCACCGGCACCATCAGGCCGGCGTCGGTCTGCGTGGCGATGCCGATGTGCACGGCCGAGTGCCGCGTCAGCGTGCCGGTCTCGTCGTCGAAGCGGGCGTTCAGGTCGGGAAAGTCGCGCAGCGCCTGGACCATCGCGCGGGCCAGGAACGGCAGCACCGTCAGCCGGCCGCGCGCCTTGCCATGGCGGGCGTTCAGGCGCTCGCGCAGCGCCTCGAGCTCGGTCATGTCCAGCTCTTCGACATAGCTGAAGTGCGGCACGCGGCGCTTGGCCTCTTGCATGCGTTGCGCGATCTTGCGGCGCAGGCCGACGAACTTGACCTGCTCGATCACGTCCGCCCCAGCGGCCACCGGTGGCCGCACCGGCGCCGGTGGGGCCGGCGGTGGCGGCGCCTGCTTGACCGGGCCCGGCGCACCGTGACGCGCCACATGCTCGTCGAGGTCACGCTGCATCACCCGGCCGCCGGGGCCGGTGGCCTGCACCTTGGCCAGGTCCACGCCGAGCGACCAGGCGCGCTCGCGCAGGGCGGGCGACGCGATGACGCGGCCACCTTGCTGGCGTGCCACCACCGGCGGGGCCGGCGCAGGTGGCGGCGGCGCGCTGCGCACCGGTGCAACCGGTGCAGACGGCGGCGGCGCGGGCGGCGGCGGTGCCACCACTGCCGCGGCGGCGATGGCCGCCGACGCCTGTGCCGCCGCGGTTGCCGCGGCCGGCGGCGGGGCCACCGCAGCCGGCGCGCCACCTTCACGCTCGATGCGGATCAGGTCCGCACCGACCGCCAGCGACTGGCCCACTTCGCCGCCCAGCGAGACCACGCGGCCGGCCACCGACGACGGGATCTCGACCGTCGCCTTGTCGGTCATCACGTCGGCCAGCACCTGGTCTTCGGCCACGGTGTCACCCGGTTTTACATGCCAGGCCACCAGCTCGCACTCGGCAATGCCTTCGCCCAGATCGGGCATCTTGATCACATGGATTGACACCCTCATGCCTCCATCGCGCGCCGGAAGGCGGCGGCAACACGCGCCGGCCCGGCGAAGTAGGCCCATTCCTGGGCGTGGGGGTACGGCGTGTCCCAGCCGGCCACGCGTTCGATCGGAGTTTCGAGGTGGTAGAAGCAATGCTCCTGCACCAGCGCCGCGAGCTCGGCCCCGAAGCCGCTGGTGCGCGTGGCCTCATGCACCACCACGCAACGCCCGGTCTTCTTGACCGAGGCGATCACCGCCGGCAGGTCCAGCGGCCACAGCGTGCGCAGGTCGATGATCTCAGCATCGACGCCGCTTTCCTTGGCCGCCGCCTCGCTCACGAAGACCATCGTGCCGTAGGTCAGCACGGTCAGGTCCTTGCCCTCGCGCACCACCGCGGCCTTGTCCAGCGGCACGGTGTAGTGCCCTTCCGGCACCTCGCTGGCCGGGTGGGCCGACCACGGCACCACCGGCCGGTCGGGGTAACCGTCGAACGGGCCGTTGTACAGGCGCTTGGGCTCGAGAAAGATCACCGGGTCGTTGTTCTCGATCGAGGCGATCAGCAGGCCCTTCGCGTCGTACGGCGTGCTCGGCATCACGGTGCGGATGCCGCAGACGTGCGTGAACAGCGCCTCGGGGCTCTGGCTGTGCGTCTGGCCGCCGTAGATGCCACCGCCGCAGGGCATGCGGATCGTGATCGGCGCGGTGAAGTCGCCGGCCGAGCGGTAGCGCAGGCGCGCCGCCTCGGACACGATCTGGTCGTAGGCGGGGTAGACGTAGTCGGCGAACTGCACCTCGACCACCGGCCGCAGGCCGTAGGCCGCCATGCCGATCGCCGAGCCGACGATGCCGCCTTCGTTGATCGGCGCGTCGAACACGCGCGTGCGGCCGTGCTTGGCCTGCAGCCCCTCGGTGCAGCGGAACACACCGCCGAAGTAACCCACGTCCTGGCCGTAGATCACCACGTCGTCGTCACGGCCCAACATCACGTCCATCGCGGAACGCAGGGCCTGGATCATGGTCATGGATGCCATGCTCAGTCTCCTCTTTCCGCCTGGCGCAACTGGTCTTGCAGGTGCGGCGGCATTTCTTCGTAGACGTCTTCGAACATGCTGCGCAGCGGCGGGATGTGGCCGTCGTGCAGCGTGCCGAAGCGCTCGGCTTCCTTCAGGGCGGCGAGCACCTGGGCGTCGAGCTCTTTCTGCGTCGCCTCGTGCTCCTGCTCGGACCAGGCGCCCAGCGTCATCAGGTGCTTCTTCAACCGCTCGATCGGGTCGCCGAGCGGGAAGCACTGCCAGTCGCCGGCCGGGCGATAACGCGTCGGGTCGTCGGACGTCGAATGCGCGCCAGCCCGGTAGGTGATCCACTCGATCATCGTCGGCCCCAGGTTGTTGCGCGCCCGCTCGGCCGCCCAGCGCGACGCCGCCAGCACCGCGAGGAAGTCGTTGCCGTCGACCCGCAGCGACGCGATGCCGCAGCCCACGCCGCGCGCGGCGAAGGTGCTGGCCTCGCCCCCGGCGATGGCCTGGAAGGTCGAGATCGCCCACTGGTTGTTGACCACGTTCAGGATCACCGGGGCGCGGTACACGTGGGCAAAGGTCAGCGCGGTGTGGAAGTCGCTCTCGGCCGTCGAGCCGTCGCCGATCCAGCCCGAGGCGATCTTGGTGTCGCCCTTGATCGCCGAGGCCATCGCCCAGCCCACCGCCTGGATGAACTGGGTGGCCAGGTTGCCCGAGATCGTGAAGAAGCCGGCCCGCTTGTACGAATACATCACCGGCAGCTGGCGGCCCTTGACCGGGTCTTTCTGGTTCGACATCAGCTGGCACATCAGCTCGACCATGTCGATGTCGTCGCGCGACAGCAGCAGGCCTTGTTGCCGATAGGTCGGGAAGCACATGTCGCCTTCACGCAGCGCCAGCGCGTGGGCGATCGCGATCGCCTCTTCGCCCAGGCACTGCATGTAGAACGAGATCTTCTTCTGCCGCTGCGCGATCAGCATGCGCGCATCGAAGGCGCGCGTCTTCATCATCGAGCGCAGGCCGCGGCGCAGCGTCTCGGCCTCGACCTCGGGGGCCCAGGGGCCGACGGCATGGCCGTCATCGTCGAGCACGCGCACCAGCGCGCCAGCCATGTCGGCGGTGTCGCCGGGCGACACGTCCAGCGGCGGGCGCCGCACCTCGCCCGGGGCCGAGATGCGCAGGTAGGAGAAGTCGGTTTGCTGACCCGGCCGGCCGGTGGGCTCGGGCACATACAGGCGCAAGGGCCCGGGGTCGTATTTGGGGGCGCTGGCGGCAGCGCTGGGGGGGCGGGCCGCGGTCAGCGCCGCAGACTTGGCGGCAACGGCCGCGGGTTCGGCGGCTCGCTTAGACACGGGGCGTCCTTGCAAGAAAGGGTCTGCAGCGCACGGCACGCTGCCCCACGCGGCCGTTCAGGCGCGAAGGAATCGACATGGCATCTCCTGGGTGAGGAAGATTGATGTGGCAGGCACACCCAGCGGGGTAACGCCGGGCTGCCGGTGCCCACAGTGTGCCGTCGACCAATAACCCTTGTCATTGCGAAAGACCCTGAGGTCATCCGCAATTCGCGTAGCGATTTATTCGGTCGCTAGCGCCTCGACCTGGATACGCAAGGTCACATCCATGCGAAAGCCGTAGGCCTTGCCGCTGTCGAGCCCGAACGCGTCGCGCTGGAAGACCGCGTGCGCATCGGCGCCGCACAGTTCACGCTTGAACAGCGGGTGCGGCATGCACTTGAACTGGCGGATCTCCAGCGTCAGCGGCTTGGTCACGCCGTGCAGCGTGAGCTCGCCGACCACCTTGCCCGGCGCGCCGTTGGTGAACTCTTCGAGCTGGCCGCGAAAGCGCGCATGCGGAAAGTGCTCGACATCGAACAGGTCCTGCCCCTTGGCCACCGCGTTCATCTGCGGCAGGCCGAAGTCGACGCTGTCCATCTCGACGAAGAGGTCGACCGCGCCGTTGCCGGCCGCCTTGTCCATCACGATCTTGCCGGCGGTCTTGTTGAACTTGCCGCGCCAGACCGACAGGCCGCCCAGGTGGTCGGCCTCGAAGCTGGGGTAGGTGTGGGTCGGGTCGATCTCGTAGCTCACCGGCGCGGCGCCGGCGCCGCCCGCGAACACGCCCAGCAGCCCGCTCGCGGCGGCTGCACGAAGCAGGTCGGCCAAGGGGGGTGGCAAGGTCACGGGGGTCCTCCTGTCATGGAATGGATATCGGGGTCAATCGGGCGACGCGGGTGGCGCCCGCAGCTCGCGCAGCGCGTCCGCCGCGATCCAGCGGGCGGCGCGCGAGGGCTGCGCGGCGATGCGCTCGGCACAGGCGATGGCCCGTGGCCGCAACGCAGCGTTGCGCTTGCCGATCTGGCGCAGCGCCCAGTTGACCGCCTTCTTGACGAAGTTGCGCGGGTCGCCGGCATGCTGCTCGATCAGCGGCAGTGTCTCGATGAAACGCTCGTCGGCGGCGGCCTTGTCGTGCACCGCCAGCGCGGCCAGCAACGCGAACGCCGCGCGGCGCTCGAACTCGGCCTCGTGCGCGGCCCACACCGGCACCCGGCCCCAGGCCAGCGGCGACGGCGCGAACGCGTTGGTGCAGGCCTGGTCGCAGGTGTCCCACGCGTTCAGCGTCGCGGCCCAGCGGTTCATCTGCGCGACCGTGAACCGCGCCGGCTCGGCCACGTAGGCAGCCAGGATCTGCGCGTCCGGAATGCCGCTGTCGGCCAGGGCCAGCGCCAGGTCGTGGTGGCGGCCGATCTGCCGGCCCAGCAGCCGCAGCGCCGGCACCGACAGGCCCAGCCGCCCTTCGGTGTTCATGCCGAAGCCGGCCATGCTGGCCAGCACCTCGGGCCGGGCCTGGGCGCGCAGCAGCGCGAGCGCCTGGTCCAGGGTGATCGGCGCGGGCGCAGCGGGCGTGGGCATGCGGGCGATTCTGCCGCCGCAGCGGGCCAGGGTCGATGCCGCATCAACCCGGGTTGGCCACCACCTCCTCGTAGGCCAGCACCGCGGCGGCCAGGTCTTCGAGCGCCGTGCCGACCGACTTGAACACCGTGCGCTCGGCGGCCCCGGGGCGGCCGGCACAGCGCCCGCGGGCCAAGTCGGCCAGCGTGCCGCGCACATCGGCGGCGGTGAACACCCCACGCGCCAGCGGCCCGAGCAAGTCGCCGCTCTTTCGCAGCGCCTCGTCGGTGTCGACATACAGCATGGCGCCGGCAAAGCAGGCGTCATCGGCTTCGCACATCGCCGGCGTGAAGCTGCCGATCAGGTCCAGGTGGCTGCCCGGTGCGAGCCAGCGGCCCTGGATCAGCGGCGTGGTGGCCAGCGTCGCGCAGCTGACGATGTCGGCCTGCGCCGCGGCGGCGGCCAGGTCGGTGATCGCCACTGCCTCCAGCCCTTGCGCGCGCCAGCCGGCGGCCATGCGCTCGGCCTGCCGGTGATCGCGGGCCCAGACGCTGACCCGCTCGATGCCGCGCACCGCGCCGTAGGCCTGCGGCAGCAGGGCCGCCACCCGGCCCGCGCCGACGACCAGCAGGTGGCGTGCATCGCGCCGCGCCAGGAACGACGCCGCCAGCGCCGACGCTGCGACAGTGCGACGCGTGGTGATCTCGTCGCCATCGATCAGCGCCAGCGGCACGCCGGTGGCCGCGTCGTGCAGCAGGTAGCTGGCGTGCAGCCCGGGCAGCCCCCGCGCCGCATTGCCCGGCGCGATGTTGACCACCTTGACGCCGTAGTACGACGCGCGCCCCGCGCCGGGCTGCCACGCCGGCATGATCAGTGACGTGAGCGCCGCATCGCCCGCTGCCGACGAAATCTCGTGCACGTGCCGCGGCGGCACCACGCAGCGATCGTCGGCGAACTGCGCACGCAGCGCATCGACCAGCGGGCCGAAGGGCAGGGCCTGCCGCGTCGCGGTGGCGTCGATCACGATCATCGGGCGCTCAATGCAGGTCACCCAGGTCGGTGTCCAGGCTGCTCAGCATCTCGTCCAGCAGCGCCAGCAGCCGCTTGGCCTCGACCGGCTTGGGCAGGAAGGCCTGGGCCCCTTGGCGCAGCGCCTGCGCGACCTGGTCGTGGTCGGCCGATGCCGACAAGATGACCACCGGCAGGTCGCTCGTCACCGGGCTCGCGCGCAGGGCCTGCAGCACGGCCATGCCGCTGATGTCCGGCAGGCGCAGGTCCAGCAGCACCAGGTCCGGCGGGCGGGCCGTGGCCGCGGCGAGGCCGCTGCGCCCGTCGCGGCTGACATGCAGCGCAATCTGCGGCCGCAGCGCCAGCATCGCGCCGATCACGTCGATGTTGTCGCTGTTGTCTTCGATCAGCAGCACCTGCCGCGCGTTGTAGGGCCGCACCGGCGCGGCGTTGTCGGCCACCGCCTCGGCCGAGGGGGCGGCCAGATCCGCCATCGGCAGCGTGATCGCAAACGTGGTGCCGCGGCCCTCTTCGCTGCGCACCTGCACCTCGCCCCGCATGCGCTCGACCAGCAGCTTCGTGATGTACAGCCCGATGCCGGCGCCGGCCACGTTCGAGCTCTCCCGCCCCAGCCGGTCGAACGGCCTGAACAAGCGCTGCAGCTGCGCCGGCGACATGCCGAGCCCACTGTCGCTGACCACGATCGTCACCCGCCCCGGCCGCTCGACCCGCGTCTCGACCGAGACGCTGCCGCCGGGCCGGTTGTACTTGATCGCGTTGGACAACACGTTGATCAGCACCTGGCGCAGCCGCGTGACGTCGGCCTGCACGAACAGCCGGTCGTTGCAGCTGGGCTGCGGGTGCACCTGCACCTGGCGCTTGCGGGCCTCGCTCTCGGTCATCGCCACCGCGCTGCCCAGCAACGACGCCAGGTCGACCGGCGTGCTGGTCAGCGCCACGGCGCCGGCCTCGACCCGCGACAGGTCGAGCACATCGTCGATCAGCTGCAGCAGGTGCCAGCCGGCGTCCTGCATCTGCTTCAACCAGCCCTGGTGCTTCTCGGTGTAGGGCAGGCTGCGGTCCAGGCTCAGCAGCTGCGCGAAGCCGAGCACCGCGTTCAGCGGCGTGCGCAGCTCGTGGCTCATGCGCGAGAGGAACTCGGTCTTGGCCCGGTTGGCGGCCTCGGCCACCGCCCGCGCCCGTTGGGCTTCTTCCAGCCGCAGATGCTCGCTCATGTCTTCGACCAGCGAGACGGTGATGTCGGGCTGCCCTTGCTGGTCGAGCAGCACGGTGGCCGAGACACGCGCCTGCACCATCTGGCCATCGGCCCTGACATAACGCTTGACGTAGCGCAGTTGGCCCCCGCTGTTGACCAGCGCGGCGCGGCGCGCCCGGTCTGCGCCGGCGTCTTCGGCGGGCGTGATGTCGAGAATGCTCTTGCCGCGCAGTTGCTGCTCGGTGTAGCCCAGCAGCTCGCAGTAGCAGGCGTTGGGCTGCAGGATGATGCCGTCCTTGGTGGCGAAGACCACACCCACCGGCACCTTGTCGAACAAGACCTTGAAGCGCTCCTCGGTCGACCGCAGCGCCGATTCGGACTGCTGGTTTTCGCTGCGCAGCTGCAGCACCTGCCGGGTGCGCTGGCGCACCGTCAGCTCGATCTCTCGCGCGCGGCCCGTCAACAGCAGCAGCAAGGCGCCCAGCATGCCGCAGGCGACCATGCCGGACGCGGCAAAGATCGACGCCGCGCCACGGTCGGCCCCCAGCCCCTTGCCGTAGACCGGCGCGTCGGGCACCGCCACGATGCGCAGCGCCCACTGGCGCGAGGCGAATTCGATCGTCGTCGAGAACTCACGCCGCGCCTTCGGTGCCGGCGTGGCGCAGGCCGGGCTGCCGGCCAGCAGCTCGAACTCGCGGCCCTGGTCGAGCAGGCAATACGCCAGCGACTTGGGCAGCTTCGAGGTCAGCTCGTCCAGCGCATCGCCCATCCGCAGCGTCGCGAACGCCACGCCCTGTTGTTGCCCCTCGAGGCCCCGCACCTTCTGGTAGACCACCACCCCGGTCTGCACGCCCGATTCCTGCGTCAGCCGGAACGGCCCGGTGGCGACCGCCGCGCCCGACTGCAGCGTGCGCAGCAAGGCCTTGCGCGGCTCGCTGATCGACAGCGAGTTGACGCCGAGCGCCCGGGCGTTGCGGCTCATCGGCTCGATGAAGCGCACCGACAGCACGAAGGTGTCGCCGGTCGCGATCTCGGGCTCGCGAAAGAACACGCGGAAGTCGCGCCCGTCCTGCGCCGCGATCGCCGCCTCGCGCGGCTTCAGGCTCTCGCGGTCGATCTGCTCCAGGAAGCCCAGCGCCTGCAGCGACGGCATGCCGCGCAGCCAGGGCTCGGCGGCCCGCTCGAACAGCCCGCGGGACACCGGGCGCTCGCCCTCGAACACGCCGTGTATCGCCGTCAAGGCGTCCAGGTGCCGTTGCAGGTGGGCCTCGATCGAGCCGGCGGCGTTGGTCACGTCGCGCTCGAACGCGGCGTTCGCACGCTGGTCTTCCCATTCATTGACCCGCGCCGTGGCCCAGCCCAGCAGCAGCGTGGCGGCCACCAGCGGCGCCGCCACCGTGGCCCGGCGTGAGCGCCAGATGTGCCGCGGCGCCCCGATCAGCGTCAGCACGATCGGGGCGCCGACCAGCGCACCGAAGGCATCGCCGCTGTACCAGGTCCACCAGGTGCTGGCCAGGCCTTCGAGCGTCACCGCGTCGCCGCTGGCGCGCCAGAAGGCGATCGCGGCGGTGGCGACCGTGGCGCTGACCAGGCAGCCGAGCGCGCAGCCGACCAGGCTGAAGCGGGCGATCTCGCGCGGCCGGGTCAGGCTCGGGTGCGTGCCCATCAACCGCCGAACCAGCATCGCCCCGGCCAACGACTGCAGGCCGGCCCCGAGTGCGAACGCGACGGGCAACACCGTCATCGGGCGGCCGGCCAGCCAGGCCAGGCCGATGTTGGCGGCCAGGGCGCCGAGAAAAACGCCGACCGACGCCCCCAGGCCGAAGCGCAGCACGCACGCCAGCGCGAGGCCGGCGGCCGGGTAGACCGGCGACGCAAACGCCCCGGTCTTGACCAGCAGCAGCGCTGGCGCCGCCACGCAGAAATAGGCGACAGCGGTGCCTGCCGCGATCTGCGCACTGTTCAGAACAACGCTGTCCCGGCGAGAGTCGATGCTTCACTCCTGCGCTGGCGGCCCCGCCACGCCGGGCCCCACCTCGGCGGCTTGCCCGTCGGACGGTAGTCTGCGTCCGCCGCGGCGTCAATGCCAGACCCCGTCGCCGCCGGTGTCTGCGCCGTGCCACGCCCCACGCGGCGTCAGTCGCGGTCGGGCGCGCCGAGCGGAAAGTAGGAGCGGTACGGCCGGGCCTCGTCCACCGCGCGGGCGAATGACGGCCGGGCGAGCAGGCGGCGGCGGTAGGCGTGCACGTGCGGGTAGGCGTCGCCGATCGCGTGGGTCCAGTCGGCATAGAAGAGGAACGGCGCGGCGCCGCAGTCGGCCAGGCTGAACTGGTCACCCACCGCCCACTCGCGGCCGGCCATGCGCTCGTTGAGCCAGGCGTAGGCCGTGTCGAGCATGCTGCGCGCCTCTTGCACGCCATAGGCATCGCGCGACTCGGCCGGCCGCAGCGCGTTGAAGACGATCTTCTGCTGCGGCGTCGAGATGTAGTTGTCGAAGAAGCGGTCGAGCATGCGCACCTCCAGCGCGGCATCGGGCTCGGCCGGGATCAGCCGCACCGGGCCGGGGTGGTGCAGGCCCAGGTACTCGATGATGCAGCTGGCTTCGAGAATCGTCCGCCCCGCCTCCACCAGCACCGGAAACCGCTTGATCGGCCACAGCCGGGCCAGTTGCTGCGACGCCGGGCTGTCGGGGCCGTCCAGCAGTTGCGGCTCGAACGGGATCGCGTTCTCGTACAGCGCCACCAGCACCTTCTGGCAGTACGACGAGAACGGGTGGAAATAGAGCTGCAAGGCCACAGGCACTCCTTCGTTGACGACGGGCCGCCGACATGGCCGCCCCTGCTTCGACGACGAACGGCCGCCGCCGAAATCGACCAGGCCCCCGACACACCACAGGCCCGGCCGGCGATTGTGGGGGCGCGATGCCTAACGACGAGTTTGCGTAGCCCACCGACCCGCACGCCATCGATTGGCAACATCGGAAACATCACGTTGCGTGCCGACGATGACACTTGATGAAGGGTTGGCCATGCCGGGCTGTAACGTGCGCGACAGCCCCGAGCGGGGCTCTCGAAGATGATGCCGGCCAACTAGGAGTGGACTGACTCAGATGAACCGTCGTGATGTACTAGAACGGGCGATTCGCAGCGCCTGCGTGGTGGCCCTGCCCGGGGCGGCAAGCGTGGCCTGGGCCGAGCCTGGCGTGACCGCCACCCAGGTGCTGATCGGCAGCAGCCTGGCCTTGACCGGCCCGCTGGCCGGCGCGGGCATCGCCCACACGGCCGGCCTGAACGCAGCGTTCAAGGCCGCCAACAGCAGCGGCGGCATCGGTGGCCGCACGCTCAAGCTCATCAGCCTGGACGACGCCTACGTGCCGGCGAAGACCGTGGAGAACACGCGCCGCCTGATCGAAGACCAGCAGGTGTTCGCGCTGGTGTCGTCGATGGGCACTGGCAACACCGCCGCCATCCTGCCAGCGGTCGAGAAGGCCGAAGTGCCGCTGGTCGGGCCGGTGACCGGCGCCGCCTCGCTGCGCAAGCCGGGGCTGAAGAATGTCTTCCACGTGCGGGCCAGCTACCGCGACGAGACCGACCGGCTGATGCAGCAGCTGCTGTCGTGGGGCTTGAAGAGCCTGGCTTTCGTCTACCTCGACAACCCGTTCGGCAAAGAGGTGCTGGCCGATGCCGAAGTCTCGGTGGTGGCCAAGGGCGCCGAGTTGGCCGGCAAGTTCGCGCTCGCCGTCGACGGCGCCAACGCCGAAGACCTGGCCAAGCAGGTGTATGCACTCAAGCCCAGCGCGGTGATCCTGGGCACCACCGGCACCGCCAACACCGCGTTCTTGCAGAACTACCGCCGCCTGTCGCCGGCCACGCCGGTGGCGGGCCTGTCGGTGTCGGTGCTGGCCTCTGAATTCACCAAGCTCGGCCCGGCCCTCAACGGCCTCGCGCTGACGCAGGTGCTGCCCGACGCCATCAGCACGCGGCTCGCGGTGGTGCGCAACTACCAGGCGGCGATGCGCAGCGCGGGCGAAGACGCCCACATCGGCGGCAGCAGCTTCGAAGGCTGGATCAACGGCCAGGTGCTGATCGAGGGGCTGCGCCGCACCGGCGGTGACCTTCGGCGCGAGAAGCTGCGCACCGCGCTGGCCGGCATGCGCCGGCTCGACCTGGGCGAGTTCGTGCTCGGCTACGGCGGGCAGGCGCCCTACGTGGCCTCGCAGTTCATCGACCTGGCGATCATGGGCAACAACGGCAAGCGCTCAGGCTGACAGCCCTCGTTGGGTGGCCGCACGAGCCTGCGCAGCCACCCGGCGCCCGCCCCACCCGGTGACCGGGCCCCTGTCGATCAGGCGAGGCACGGCCAGGCTCAGGGCGCGACGACCCCGACCTCGATGTTGTCGTACAGCACGTCGAAGTCGTGGTCGCTGCCGTACATGTAGCCCGGCTGGTAGGTGGTGATCGCGATCTCGTCAACACCGGCGAGCACGTCGGCAAACGTGCGGTCGGCCGGCAGGAACGGGCGGCCCTTCTTGTCTTCGGCCCCGTAGCCGCCCCAGCCCTCGGGCAGCGTGGCCGAGGTCGGGTCGGCGATCGTGACCGACCAGGTGTGCCAGCCCGGCAGGTTCTGCGCATCGAGGTAGCCGACGATGGTCCACACCGACGCGTAGGGGTGGTCCTTCGGCGGGTTGTCGTAGTCGCGCAGTTCGACCACCAGCTCACGCCGCGTCGGCGCGCCCAGGAAGTTCACCAGCCGGGCCTTGGTATCCAGCTGGATGCGCACCGGCAGCCCCGCCTTCAGCGGCTGCAGCCAGCTGGCCCGGCGCTGGAACATCATCGAGCCGGTGGCGCCACCCTGCACATGGTGGATCGCCGGCGCCGTGTGGCCCAGGTGCTTGTCGACCCACATGATGCCGGGCACGTTGCGCTGGTACAGCCAACCGGCGCTCAGGCCGTTGTCGAATCCGGTGCGCTGGTGCATCGGGTCGGCCTCGCTGGCGGCAGCGCTGGTGGAGACGATCGCCAGCGCGGCCACGACGGCCATGGCGGCGTGGGCGGGGTTCAAGAATCGGTGCATGAGGCGTGCCCTTTGTCGTGCGGTGAAGGATGACAGCGCCGGTCCCTCCAAGGGCCCGGCAGCAGCACCCGATGCTAGGCAGCCTCGGCGTTCAAAGCTTGATCAAAACCAGACCGCGCGCCCCTGTCAGGGCCGCTTCGCAGCGCCCCGCTCGAGCCTGACCACGAACCGGTCAAGTTCGATGCTGTGCAGCAGGTCGATGCACTTCATGGTGTTGTACTCGGCCCCGCTGGACCCGGCGTAGCGACGGGCCACGTAGCTGTCGACCAGCGCGTGCAGCGCCTGGTAGGCCTCGATGCCTTGTTGGCCGAATTCGAGGTAGGCGCCGGCGGTGGCGTTGGCATCGGCCTTGGTCGCCGCGTCTTTTGAGACCTCTGCCAGGCACACGCTGAAGGCCCAGTTCTTCATCAGGTCACGCTGCGAGTAGGTGCCGGTCATCGGCTGCCCGGCCGGCGGCGAGGCCGCCATCGCCAAGGCAGGCAGGGCCGACAAAAGGGTGATCGCGATGCGCTTCACGCGGGGCTCCCGGTGGTGGCCGTTGCCGGCACGACCAGGCGATTGTGCGGCGAGCGGCGCCGACAGCGCTCAGAACGGCTCGCCCGGCTTGGGCATCGGCTTCCAGGGCAGGTCGTGCAGCGGCTGCTCGCCGACACCGAGCTCACGCGCCTGCTGGCCGCTCAGCTGCACGAATTCGAGCTGCGACGAGGGCACGGTGAGGCCGAGGGCGCGGTGGTCTTCAGAGCCGCCCTGCGTGTCGCGCACGAAGCCGTTGGCTCGCGGGTCGAGCTGCGCGCGCATCAGCACCGCGCCGTTGTTGGCGAACTCGGGCCGCAGCATGTAGTCGCGCGAGCCGTCGCCATGGCTCATGTAGACCGTCTCGGAGTTGGCGCCGTTGCGCAATGCCTCGGCCGCGTTGTGGCGGCTGCTGCGCAGGATCATGTTGGCGTCGGCCGGCGGCAGGCCCATCGCGCCGACCATCTGCACCGTGCTCAGGTGCTGCGCCACCGCGTGGTCGGCGCTGGGGTAGGCGTCGCCCCGTTGCGCGTCGAGCCCGGCGCCCTGGCGCGGCTGCTGGGCCAGCGGCATCAGGCCACCGGCATCGCGAATGGACTCGGCATTGGCCGTCGCCGTCAGGTGGTACAGCGTTTGCGGGTTGGGGCCTTGCACCGCCTCGCGCTGCGGCAACTGGTAGCTGCTGCCCGGCGGCGGCAGCGAGGCCGTGCGCCGCCGCGGCGCACCGTCGCCCAGGCCCCCGGCGCGGCTGGCCAACCCCGCGGGCGCCGCCCACTGCTGCGACGCGGGCGTTGGCGTGGTGGCGGGTGACGCGTGGTCGGCAGCGCCACTGTCGCTGGTGCCGGTGACGGACTGGGAACGGATTCGTGTCATGAGGGCCCCGCATGAATGGCGTTGGGCCTCGAGGCTAGGGCGGGCCGCGGCCCGGGCCGCTGGGGTGACACGAATCAACGTCCAGCCGCGCGAAGCCGGGCCGGCGGGTGGGCCGCGAAACCGGCTGGCAAGATGGCGGCGCCGGGCGGCCACCGCATCCCGCAAGCCTGCCCCCTTCAATGCCTGCCCCATCGGAATGACCGTGCAATTCAGGCCCTACACCTTGACGACCATCGCCTCGACCGGCGACCGGTTCACCGACTTCGCGCCCTATGTGGCGTCGATCAACGACGCTGGCGTCGTGGCCTTCCAGGCCACGCTGGCGGGCGGGCACAGCGGCGTGTTCACCGGCGGCGGCGGGCCGATCACCGACATCGCCGTGACCACCTCGGCCGCGTGCCCGGTGCAGCGGTTCACGAGCCACCCCGACATCAACCGGGCGGGCGCACTCACCGTCTATGGCACGCTCGACACCGGCGAACAGGCGCTGCTGATGTTCACCGACGGCCACCTCGCCGCAGCGGGCGGGCGCGACCGCTTCACCACGATCGGGCCCCTGGGCCCGACCATGAACGAGCACGGCGAGGTGGCCTTTCGCGGCGCGCTGCGCGACGGGCAGGCCGGCATCCATCTTCAGCGCGGTGCCGAGGCCATCACCATCGCAACGGCCGGCCCAGGCTACCGCGGGTTCGAAGGCCTGCCGGTGGTCAACAACCTGGGGCAGCTCGTGTTCCGGGCCGACCTGCCCGATGGGCGGCAAGGCCTGTTCATGCACCAGCAGGGCCAATGCTCGGCGATCGCGACGACGGGCGACGACTTCACCGAGCTCGCGCGCTTCCCGATCGTCAACGACCACGGCACGGTGGCCTTCGCCGCCGTGCGCAAAACGGGCGGGCCGGCGCTGTTCACCGCCACGGCCGGCCGCCTGACCTGCCTGGTGGACGCGGCGGCCGGCTTCGAGAGCTTTCGCGGCGTGCTGATCAACAACGCAGGCCCCGTGGCCTTCTACGCCACGCCCGCCGCCGGCCAGATCGGCATCTACACCGGCCCCGACCCGCTTCACCACCGCGTCGTCGGCGTCGGCGACGCCCTGCTCGGCGCCACGGTCACCGACTTCGCCCTGAACCCGGTGTCAGTCAATGAGCTTGGCCAGTTAGCGATCCGCGTCGCCCTCAGCGACGGGCGGCAGTTCATCTTGCGGGGTGATCCGGGCGGCTGACGCTTGCCGACTTGCCGCTGCCCGGCAGAACAGAGGAACGCGCGGCCGGCCTGACAGCACACTGGTTAGACTCCCCGGGCATGAACGCCTTGTTCTCCGAAATCAAGCAGGTGAGCTACGCGCCGGGCTTGGTGATGGAGCCGCACCGGCACCGCCGCACCAGCTTGTCGCTGGTGCTCGCCGGCAGCTACGAGGAGAGCATCCGCGGGCGCCGCGGTGAGTTCGAATTCGGCGCGCTGCTGGTGTGCCCGCCCCACGAAACCCACGCCCAGCGCTTCGGCGCGACGGGCTTGCGCCAGCTGTTGTTCACGCCCACGCCTGAGGCCATCGCGCGGCTGGATGAGGTGATGCGCCTGGCCGACGCTCCGGCCGTGCGCACGCTTTCGCTGGCCGACGTGGGCCGGCGCATCGCTCAGGAGCTGCACACGGCCGACGATTTCTCGGCGCTGGTGGTCAGCGGCCTGTCGCACGAGTTGATCGGCTTGGCCTCACGCGAGCAGGCCCGCCGCGGTGGCGCGCTGCCGTTGAAGCTGCGCCGGGCGATGGACTTGCTGCGCGAGCAGTCGTGCCAGCCGCTGGCGCTGGACGACATCGCCCGCGCCGTGGGCTACGAAGCGGGCGAGCTGGCAAGGGCCTTTCGCGCCCATGTCGGCCAGACGCCCGGCGAGGTCCACCGCCGCCTGCGCGTCGAGCGCGCGGCCACGCTGCTGGCCCGGTCGACGCAGCCGCTGGCAGACATCGCCGCACTCTGCGGTTTCAGCGATCAGCCGCACATGACGCGCGCCTTCAAGGCCCAGCTCGGCACCACGCCGGCGGCCTACCGCCGCCGCACCAGCGGCTGACGTTCAAAAGCGCAGATCCCGTTCAAGACAGGCGCCGCTGCCTGGGCGACAAACGCGTTCCTTTCATTTCACGAAGAGACGGCCATGACCGTGATGCGCCGGCCCCTGCTGTTGGCCGCCTTGACCCTGACCACGCTCACCGCACAGGCACGCGGCTATGACGCCGCCGCCTGGCAGCGCGACTACGCCCAGCTGAAGAAGACGCTGGAGCAGCAATACGCCAACCTGGCCTGGTTCGCGTCACCCGAAGGCGGCGTGAACCTGCCACGGCTGGACCACCTCACCCGCCAGGCCCTGCAGGCCGCGCGCAGTGATGACGAGGCGCGCCGGGCCATCCAGGGCTTCGTGGGCGCATTCAAGGACGGGCACTTCTCGGTGCTGCCCGATCAGGCCGCGCCCACAAGCGCGGCGCCCGAGGTGCCGGCCAGACCTTTCGACGCGACCGACCCCACGGCGAGTTGTGCGGCGCTGGGCTTCTTGCCCACGGCGCGCGAGGCCTTCTCGCTGCCGTTGGAGAGCCTGCCCAACTTTCGGCTGATGGGCGATGGGCTGTCGACCGTTTACCGCTCGGGGCTGGCCACCATGGCGGGTGGCCAGAAGATCGGCGTCCTGCGCATTCAAAACTTCTACAAAGAAGCCTTCCCTGCGGTTTGCCCGCAAGGTCATGCCTGGCTGAAGGCCAAGGGCGACCGCATCGACGAGAAGTCTCTGCGCGACGCTGCCGACCATCGCTGGTTCGAGGGCCTGGCCGAGCAGATCGACGAGCTGAAGGCCGCGGGCATGACCACGCTGCTGATCGACGTGGGCAGCAACAGCGGTGGCAATGACAGCGGCGACCTGTTCCCGCGGTTGCTGACCGACAAGCCCGTGCGCTCGAGCCGGCTGCGCATGGCGGCGTCCGCCGCGGCCACCGCCTATGCGGATGAACAACTGAAGACCCTGGACGCTGCGCTGAAAACTTCACCGCCCGCCGAGGCCCGCGACGCGCTGGGCCGGGCGCGCGAATTCTTCGTGCAGGCCAAGGCGCAGGCGCAGCAACCCTGTGACATGGCCTGGGTGTGGACACAGCAGCGGCCCTGGGCGAGCCAAGGCTGCAAGCGGCTGGTGGACGTGGGCCATGCCGGCGGCTTCGCAGCCACGCTGCCGCGGGGCGCGTTCGGCGACCAGAACATCGCCTACCGGCTGTCCTACCCGTCCAGCGCCGACGACCTGTGGGCCATGTGGAGCGGCCCCTTGTACGTGCTGACCGACGGTCGCACCTACTCGTCCGCCGAGATGTTCACAGCCGTGGTGCAAGACAACCACCTCGGCAAGACCGTGGGCGCCACCACCGGCGGCGACGGCTGCGGCTTCATGAGCGGCGACAAGCCCAAGATACTCACCCACTCGCGCCTGCGCCTGCGCATGCCCGATTGCATGCGGCTGCGCGCCGACGGCAGCGACGAGGTGGCCGGCATTGCACCGGACCTGCCGGTGCTGGCGACCGAAGGCGAAGACGGCCGCCAGCGCGCAGTGCGGGCGCTGGAAACCATCGCGGCCGACGTACTGGCGCGATAGGCCGTGGCGCTCTGGCCCTCTGGCCTTTCGGGCCCGCCGCGCGTCGTGGGCGTTACCTGCGGCCTCGCCCACGCGCGCCGCCGCGCCCACCACCGCGCCCCTGCCGGCGGGCACCGCCGCCCCCGCCACCGCCGCGCCGTCGATTCCGTTCCTTTTCCAGTTGACGAAGCAGCCGTCTTTCGTGATTGGTCCATCGCGCGTGCTTCCGGTCGCCCAGTCGAGCATCCTCGTCCTCGCGGCTCTGGATCGAGCTTTCCAGGTGGCCGATGTTCTCTTCGAGTTGTTCGGCGGTCAGCGCACCCCGCTGCTCGTTCGTCTTGACCTCCCGGATGTTGTCGATCTGCTGCTTGAGGGCCTGGTAAGCCGCTTGCGGCAAGTTGACACCGCCCCTGCCCCCGCCGCCCCTGCCACCGCGGCCGCCGCGGTTTCCGCGGTTGCCGCCCCGGCCTGCGCCGCCTCGCCCGCGCGGCTGCTTGTTGCGCTTGGGCATCCGCTGCACCGGCGCTGACGACTGGCTCTCGGCAATCGCGGCCGCCTGACCGGTGTCGTTCGCCGCATGCTCTGCGGCTGTCAAATGCGCCAGGGCCTGCCGCTGGGCCACCATGCGCGGGCTGTCGGCGAAGGGCGGTGGCCGCCCACCCGCCACCTGCGGCGCGCGCTGCGCCGACTCGGGCTCCGCAGCCGCGCGGCGCTGAGCCGCCTTCGCCACATCCTGCGGCGTTCGGGTCTTCATCAAGTCTTCTCCGGGCGGACGGGCAGCGACGGCCGCCCGTCCGCGCAGCCTAGCCACTTGAGGCTTGCAGCGGCATCGGCAATTTGCTGATTTCGCAGCGTGTGCGCTGGTGCGCCCACGGGCTGGTACGCGGACGGCCCAGCCGTGCGGCGTCAGCCGGCAGACCAGCGCTTCAGCGATCGTTCGACCTGCTTCGTGTCCAGCAGCAGCGCGGGATCAAGGCTCCAGCGCAGGAACCTCTCGACCACTTGCCGCTGCTCAGGAGAGCAGTTGAACTTGAAGTTCAGATGCGTGAGTTCAGGCTTCTTCGATCGCCCAAACTCCGCCAGTGCACTGACCGTGTAGTCGTGGACGAGTTCAGCCGGTCGATGCCCATTTCGCGCGCACCACGCCATGTACGCCGGAACCACGGTCTGCAGGCTGACGGGCGCGACCAGACGAGAGAGGTCGGGGTGAGCCTCGATGAAGACGTCGGATAGAACGCCAACGCTGTCCGGAAAGGCCGCTTCGATCTGTGCGGAGAGATGCGTGTTCTTCATGGGGGCCCAACGTTGGGAAAGCGATGCCTAACGTTTGCCAGCGTCATCCGCCTTGCCGGGTGGCATCTTCTCGGTGAGAGGGTTAGCCGTCCGGTCGCTGGTCACGCCAACGATCGGCCCCAGCTCTGCTCGCCGGTCGTCTCGCTGGAGGTCTGCCGAATACAGGCTGGACACCACGCCATCCAGGTACAGCGCATCCTTGCAGTGCAGGACATCCCGGAAGAAGACGGCCATTTCGTAGAAGGTGACGGGCCGCTCGGATATCACGAAGAAGGCAGCGCCTCCCGATACTCCAACGCCGTTCCGAATGAGCCGCGATTTTGACGCCGCATTGAATGCGGGGTGAATGACGCCGTTTCTGAGGAGCAGTGGGCCCGATTGGGTCGCGAAGCGAATGCCGTTGGCGACCTGTGGATACTCCCCGGCTTCCACAACCATCGGGCCTGGTGGCGCGAGCGCAAAGACCCCGTTGGGCTTCAGAAAGAAGTTGCCGCTTCCGGCCGCGGTATTGAGTGGAGAGACTTGCTTTCCTTCCACGACCAACAGACCGACCGGCGAGAAATCGGGGTGGTACATCCCCGCGTTCATGGCGAACACCAGCTTCTTTCCCTTGCCATGCAGCCAAGTCGACAGATGGTCGAACTGCTTGAACGGCTTGCCCTGCTCGTCACCCCAGAACACTTGCAGGTTCTCGGAGGCGGGATCAACGCGAACCACTGTGAATGGCTGATCCGATGCCTCAGAGGTGAAGCTGGCTGCCAGAAAGAGGAAAGCGAGAAGCGCGCCTCTCATCGTGTGACGCCTAACGTTCGACGCAAGAGGTGTCATGAATGCTCACGCCAGTTGCTCTGCCCTAGCATCGAACTGCCAGGCGACAAATGATCGCGGGATCGAACAGGGCCTAAGTCTTGTCGGGCGATTGCGCATCCGCTTCAAGCTTTTCAAGCTGCTCGACGTACTTGGTGCGGGAGAACACAAACGGCCCCAACTCGTCGTAGCGCCAATGGCCGGCGGCCGAGTCGGGCCCTCGATGCGGTTGTTCGAACTCGCTCCAGACAACTTCGGCCTCATTGACCTGGATTCTCGCGAGCAGCGGCCAGCAGCCCGGCTCACCACACTCGCAAGCCAGCACCATGATCTTGTCGTCCGGATCTTGGCCGCCTTCGGCCAGCTCCTTGCGCAGCGCGGCCGTATTGGCCACCCATTCATAGGCGCCGGCGATGCTCAGCTGGCCCAGCCGCTTGGCTTGCGGTTGCTCGACCTCGCGCACAAGGTCGATGAAGTTGCATCCATCGATCTTCAGTTCCACGCCGCGATGGCCCGTGTCGGCGGCATCGACCTGAATTGGATTGAGTTGGAGTTCGTTCACGCTGCTGGCAGCCTACCGGCCCGACACGCGCTCAGCAACTCCCGAGTCGCAACGCAAGACCCCAAGATGACCTCAAGGCCCGAAATTTCATTGCGTCAGCTCACTAGCGCGCTTGCTAACGAAGTCCATAAAGCTTGGATGCGCCGCGATACCGGTCAGATCATTCCTATCGTGGAATCGCTGAAGACACGCGGCAATTACGGCTGGGGCCGTATGCGTCCCACGCTGCTTCATTGCGCTGTTCGCCGCCGCGACGACGCCATTGACGGACATCTTGAAGCGTTTTTGGTCGTCGGGAGGTACCCCAATGTCGGTGACCATTTCGTCAAGAATTTCGCGCCACGGTCGCGGATCGGTCGTGACTCCCGCAACCTTGTCGGGGAGGGTCCACCAGTGCAGGCGACGAGTCCCAGTCACTGACGTATGGTGGCCGGTGGCATATCGAAACACACCTGGGTCAAACATGCTCTGCCAAGCCGGCACCTTGGCGAGAGTTCCTGGTGTGCGCCCGGAGAATTCCACCTCTCCGTTCTTCTCGGCGATGAATACGATGTTTGGAGGGAGTACCGAGCTGAGGCGCCTAGCGGCGGCCAGGGCCGACACTTCGCATTCTTCGCTTAGGCACTTGTGGCATTGACTAAGGTCTGGCGTTGATTCAAGCAAGCCTTCAAGCCAATCCGATGGCATCAAAAGTTCGGCGGCAAACTGGTTCGCTTCTTCTTCGAACAGCCAATAGTCATCCTTCGCCTCAACGTGCTCTGGGTCTAGGTGATCTACGATCGTTCCCCTGTGCCAGGGAATGACAATATGACCAAGCTCGTGGGCCTCTGTGAACCTCCTTCGGAGCGGCGGATTCGCAGAGTTGATAACCACCCGGGGTCGCTTGCCAGGAACTTTTAGATTCAAGCAGACGCCGTCCACGCCAGCGATCGGAATGCCTGCATCAACTACATCTGCATAGCGCTCAAGCATCGATCGAACATCGACACGTGGCGCGAGCCCATACCTAGCCGACAGACGCCGAGCAAATTTTTCCGGTGCGCCCGGTGCTAATTCCACAACCCCTGGTCCTTTAGCCACCGAGCCAGCTGCAAAGCCTTCCCCGACGACTCGGCCCGTGCAGCCATTGGCAATGCATTGAACTGCTCGATCAGATCGGCGGCATCTACGCCAGTGCGATGTGCATCCAAAATGAACGGGAGCACATCAGAGTCAACAACCCAGAGGTTGTACTCAGATCGAGTCATCCCCAAGAATTCGTGCAACGGAACATTCGCCCCTCCGTCGTGCCAGGCGTCGACATAGTCGTCTACCTCTTCTGGCAAGCGGTCACCCTGCAAGCAAAGTTGAACAAAGCTAGACATCGATCTTCCTTCCACGCACAGCATCCTTGATTAGCGATCCAGTGACTGCATCGATAGCGCCAAGGTGTCGTCCACGCTTGTTGTAGACCTCAATCTCCCCGTGCAGTGAGTCCCAAGTGTATAGGCGCTCGCCATCTGGCGATCGCCAGCGACGTTCGCCGTCAAAGGCGCCAAGACGGATACACCCGTCCAGGAACGAGGGGTGCGGAATTGGCTTTGGCGACACAAGAAGCGTCCTAAGGTTGGAAACCAAGTTGCCCAAGTAGTTGCCGAAGCACGCACTCGCAGCACAAGGATTCCGTGCTCCGTCTTGGACTCCTGCTCCTGTTGAAAGGAGGCGCGGGCCCTCGTGCAAACAGCCTGCTCTGCGGCTCCGTACGGCCATTTTGATAGTAAGCGACAGCCTCCCTCGTCACCCAAACACCCCCCTCACCACCTCCGCATTGCTCATCCCACCCGCATTGCCCAACGTCGACGATGAAGCCACCTGCCAGCACGCCAAGTGCGCCAGCGCATTCACCATCACCGGCGTCAGGTACAGCTGGGTAAACGTGTTGTAGAGCGGGAAGTCGTCGAGGCTTTCGATGTCGAGGGCGATGCGGGTTTCGGTGGGCAGTTGGCTCCACCAGCTGCTGACGTTGTCGTTGTAGACCCAGAGCACGTCGACCTGCTCTTGCGCCGGCACGTTGAACCACGGGTTGCTCAGCACGCGCAGGGTCTGGCGCACCAGCAGCGCGCCGCCGGCGCGTTTGGCGGTGAGCAGCTTTTGCTTCAACTCGTCGAACGCGCTGGTCTCGAAGACCTGGTTGTGGCGGAACAGGCGTGCCGCGCCTTGGCCCGGGTCGTAAGGGCCGTAGGGCACGTAGCCGTGGGCGGGTGAGAAGGGCTGCAGGCCGAACAGCGGCGGCAGGTCGCTGGAGACGACCGTGTCTTGGCGCGCCGGGTCGCGGCGCACGCCTTCGTCGGTGTTGATGAAGACGATCAGGCGCGGCACGCCGCGGGCCAGCAGCGCGTTGAGCCCCAGGTTCTCCAGGCTGCCGCCGTCGGCAAAGCGGTAGTCGAGCGCGGGCTGTTCGGCGCGGCCCTTGATGGGCCAGTAGTTGTAGCGCGGCACCAGGCCGCGAAACTCGGGGTATTGCTCTTCGAACATCTGCGCAAAGGCCGCGCTGCTGCAGCCGGCGATGTCGCTGAGCGAGAACGCGCGCTGCGGGCGGCTGGTGTGCACCTCGCCGGGGTTGCCCTCGCCGAGGTAGGCGCTGCGCATGGCGAACGAGTCGATCAGGCCGCCGCCGATGTCGCCCGGCTGCTGCGCGCTCTTGGGGAAGGCCGCGCGCACGCCGAGCATGAAGTTGGCCTCGTAGGGCATCAGCTCGGCGTCGACGCCGTCGCTGTTGAACAGGCTGGTGTTGAAGACCGGGTAGGGGCGCTTGCGCTGCACGGTGATGAAGTCGCCCGCGCGCAGCGTGGGGTTCTGCGCCAGGATGCCGTTGGGCGCTTCGAGGTAGCGCTCGGTCCAGCTGAAGTAGCGCGGGTCGAAGCCGTCGGCCGAGGGTGACCACAGACCGTAGTCTTTCAGCACCTGCTCGCCGATGAAGCCTTGCCACAGCTCGTTGTTGGCGTAGCCGTAGTCCTCTTTCAGGCGGTACAGGTTCTCCACCACGCGGGCGGGGTCGAAGCGGGTGGGCACCCAGCCCAGGTTGTTGGCTGGCAGCTCGTCGAGCCGCGCCAGCGTCAGGCGCGACGGGTCGAGCTCGACGTCGCCGAGGAAGTCGTCGTCCGAGATGCTAGCGGGCAGGTAGGTGAACAGCGTGTTGGCCCAGGTGCCGCCCGAGACCGACGAGATCGCGAACGTGTCGTCGAGCAGGCCCAGGTGGCGCAGGCCACGCAACTGGCCCATCGCGCACGACAGCGCCCGGCTGCCGCCGCCCGAGAAGCACAGGCCCACCGAGCGTGCGCCGGGTTGCGGGCTGCGGGCCGAATCGGGGGCGCGCTGCGCGGGGCGCAGCGGCAGGATGCCCGCGGTCAATGAGATGGTCATGGTGGGCTCCCGGGTGACGTCGTACGGTGGTCGAACTGCTGGTCGTACGAGGCACACCCGGCGCCGCCGCGGTGCCCTCACCCGGTAGAACGAGATCCACCGGCGAAACCCGACAACTGCTTGTGGGAATAGTTCACGAATGCTGGCTTGTTCACCGGCGCCGCCGCAGTCAGTTTCCTGGGGACGGCGATTCAAGAAAATCGACCAACCACCAAATCACAAGCCATTGTCAATAAAAGACTTTTTCTATTAAAGTCAAGAATTACAAGACTCCAAAGACAGAAATCTCAGCCTATGGCTCAGTTTGTTCACCACGACTTGCGGTTGCTGAACCCGAGCTTCGATTCGCCGCTACTCGACGTGCTGACCGACCTGGAGCATCTGCGCCGCCTGCAAATGCAGGGCACGACGCCCTGGCCAGTCTTCTTGCAACTGAAGCAGGTTTTCCATTTGCTGGAGAGCCTGGCCTCGGCGCGCATCGAAGGCAACCACACCACACTGGCGGACTACGTGGAAGCCAAGGTGTTCGAAGGCTCCGCAGCAGCGCAATCAGAGCAACTGCGCGAGGTCACCAACATCGAACAGGCCATGCAGCAGCTGGAGGCCGCATTGCAACCTGGGGATCCGCTGCCCGAGCATCTTCTGCGCGCGCTGCATGCCACCACCGTGGACGGCCTGACACGTGAAGGCGACCGCAGCCCCGGCACCTATCGCAACGGCTCGGTGCGTATCGCGCAGGCCGAGCACCTGCCCCCCGATGCGCTGAGGGTGCCTGAGTACATGACCGAGTTGATGGCCTTCATCAACCGGCCCGACCCGCCCAAGTACGACCTGATGAAGGTCGCCTTGGCGCACCATCGCTTTGCCTGGGTTCACCCCTTTGGCAACGGCAACGGGCGCGTGGTGCGGCTGTTCACCTATGCGTTGCTGATCAAGTACGGATTCCAGGTCACGGCGGCAGGGCGATTGCTCAACCCGGCCGCGGTGTTCTGCGCCGATCGCAACCGCTACTACGCCATGCTGAGCCATGCCGACACGGGCAGCGATGCCGCGTTGGAAGCCTGGTGTGCCTACGTGCTGACAGGCATTCGCGACGAGCTGAACAAGGTGAATCGTCTGGCCGACTACGCACACCTGCAAAAGGCCGTGTTGCTGCCTGCAGTGGCGCATGCACGGCAACGTCAGCTCATCACCGCGCAAGAAGAGGCCATGCTGGCAACCACCGTCAAAGCTGGCGTCGTGAAGGCGGGTGATCTTGAAATGGCGATGCCGGGGCTCACCCCCAACCAGCGCACCTACCAGATTCGCAAGCTGGTGGACGGCGGCATGTTGCAGCCCATCAAGCCCGGCGCCCGCCAGTACAGCATCGGCTTCAGCCACAACGTATTGCTACGCGGCGTGGTACGGGCGCTGACCGACCAAGGGTTCATCTCGGACGTGCTCGCCGCGCCATCGCCGTAGCCGCACGCGGCGGCTCTCGAAAAGAACCAGGCTCCGCGCGGCCCAGCGCTACTTGACCAGCATCACCCGCATGCCCAGCGAGCGGCCGGCTTCGCGGTCGAGCACCTGCACGGTCGTCTGGCGCGGCTTGAAGCCTTCGGGCAGCGCCACGTTGCCGCGCACGATCTCGTGCGTGCCGATCGAGACCGGGATGGGCTTGGGGCTGACGGTGTTGGGGCCGCCGTGGGCCGACTCGCCGGCGACGACGAACTGCACCACGCCGGTCATCGGCTTGGCGCCGGCGCGGTTGCGCGTGAGCACCACGTCGTAGGCCAGCGTGTTGCCGCTGGCATTGAAGCGGCCGGCGCGCACCTCGACGCCGTTGTCGCGCGGGTCGGGCGGCAGCGCGTCGACCAGCGTGGCCACGTCGGCGCGCAGGTCTTGGGTGGCGCTGCGGCTGGCGGCCAGCTCGGCATCGAGCGTCTTCTTGGCGGCCAGCGCGGCGTTGAGTTGCTGCTGGGTGCTGGCCAGCTCGGCCTGCAGGCGCTGGCGCTCGCTCTCGGCCTTGTCGTAGGCGTTGCGCAGGGCGGCCGAGTCGGCTTGCGACAGGCGCGGCGGCAGGTGCCGCTCTTGCAGGTAGATCACGCCGCCGATGCCGGCGATGGTGCCGGTCAGCAGCCACACCATCCAGCTGGGCATGCGCCAGCGCGAGCGCCGGCGGCCGTAGGGGTCAAAGACAACAGGCTTGTTTCGGCCGAACATTCGCTCAATCAGGGTTCAAAGGTCGTTGGCACGCTACCGCCCGCCGACGACCTGTTTGAAACCTGATGTTCGCACGTTGGCCCACCGGCGCGGGCTAGAACTTCGAGGCTTCGGGCAGCTCGATCTTGACCTCGAGCACTTCGAGGTTGTCCTGGCGCTCGAGGTGGACCTTGATGTCGTTGGGGTTGATCGAGACGTACTTCGAGATCACGGCCACCAGCTCGCGCTGCAGCGCGGGCAGGTAGTCGGCCCCGGTGCGGCCGGCGCGCTCGTGGGCGAGGATGATCTGCAGCCGCTCTTTCGCGACGCTGGCGGTCTGCTTCTTCTCGCCGAGCAGGAAAGACAGGAACGACATCGGCACTTACCTCCCCCCGAACAGGCGCTTGAAGATGCCGGCTTTGGCGGCCTCGGTGTAGCGCATCGGCTTGTCTTCGCCCAGGAAGCGGGCGACCAGGTCTTGGTAGGCGCCGGCCACGTCGGAGTCTTTCAGGTGGATCGCCGGCAGGCCCTGGTTCGAGGCCTGCAGCACCGTCTCGGACTCGGGCACCACGCCCAGCAGCGGGATGCGCAGGATCTCTTGGATGTCGGCCAGCGACAGCATGTGGCCGTCCTGCACGCGAGCGGGGTTGTAGCGGGTGATCAGCAGGTGTTCCTTGACGGGCTCCTTGCCTTCGATCGCGCGCTGGGTCTTGCTGCTGAGCATGCCCAGGATGCGGTCGGAGTCACGCACCGACGAGACCTCGGGGTTGGTGACCACCAGCGCTTCGTCGGCGAAGTGCATCGCCAGCAGCGCGCCGGTTTCGATGCCGGCGGGCGAGTCGCAGACGATGTAGTCGAAGTCCATCGCGGCGAGGTCATTGAGCACGCGCTCGACACCCTCTTTGGTCAGCGCGTCCTTGTCGCGCGTTTGCGAGGCGGGCAGCACGAACAGCTTGTCGCACTGCTTGTCCTTGATCAGCGCCTGGTTCAGGTTGGCCTCGCCGTTGATCACGTTGATCAGGTCGTAGACCACGCGCCGCTCGCAGCCCATGATCAGGTCGAGGTTGCGCAGGCCGACGTCGAAATCGATCACCGCGGTCTTGTGGCCACGCAGGGCGAGGCCGGACGAAAAACTGGCGCTGGTGGTGGTCTTGCCGACGCCGCCTTTGCCGGATGTGACTACGACGATTCTTGCCATCGGTAACGAGTCCTCGAAATTTGATTCAGTGAAACGGCGTCAAGCGCCAAAACGGTCACGGGCTGAGGCCGCTCACGCCGGCTCGGGGCGGGCCTTGCTGGCCTTCGGTTCTTTCAGCGGCTCTTTCAGCGGCTCCATCACCAGCTTGTCGTCGACCAGCCGCACCTGCGCCGGCTTGCCGTGCACCTCGGCGGGCAACGCGGTTTCGGTGGTGCGGTAGACGCCGGCGATGGCGATCAGCTCGGGCTCCAGGCAGGTGCTGAAGATACGGGCCTGGGTGTTGCCCTTGTTGCCGGCGATGGCCTTGCCGCGCAGCGGGGCGTACACATGGATGTGGCCGTCGGCGATGACCTCGGCACCGAAATTCACCGCCGCCAGCACCACCAGGTCGCCCCCCTTGGCGTAGACCTGCTGGCCCGAGCGCAGCGGGCGATCGACGACCATGGTCGGCGTGATCGCGGCCGGCACTTCGACAAAGACTTCGCGCACCACCTCTTTCACCACCTCGACCTCGCGGATTTCCACCGGACGAGGCTTGGGCGACGGCGTCGGATCGGGCGCCTCGGACAGGCCTGCCGCCAGCGCCGCCTCCATCTGTGCCGGCGAGCCGCCCGCCGCGGCGATCGGCTGCAGCTTGTGCTCGCGCAGTGCCGCCAGCAGCGGCTCGAAGGCGATCGGATCTTCCTGCTCGCGCAGCGCCGACAGGTCGACCACCACCGGATCGTGGTTGAAAAGTTGCGGCGTCTCGCTCAGCCGGGCGGCCAAGGCGTCGCCCAGGGCAGCGGCATCGGCGCTCTTCAGCGCGATCGACAGCAGCGGCAGCGTGGTGTTCTTGAGATCGAAGGCGGCGTCATCGCCACCGGCCGGAGCCACAGTCATGGGTGCGCAGGAAACAGCCGCAGAGGGCGCGAAGTGTAACGGGGGGCCGCGCGCCCCCCGGTGGCCTCACGAACTCGCGACTTCAAGCTCAATCGATCCGGCGAAGGCGGAAGATGGTGCCTGCACCAACGGGTCCATCCTCGCAGGTCACCCCCATCAGATCGCGATTGGGGAGGAGCGTCAAGGCCCCACGCGTGCCGCTGCCTTCCGAGCCGTCCGCTGCGAACTTGTGTAGCACGGTCAGAACGCCGTTCTTCAACTGGTAGACCGTGCCCGGCCCTGTGGTCATATCAGCATTGATCGAGGCAGACGTCGTGCCGTATGCCACCCCCCTGGGCCCGACGGTCAAGCCGGTCACCGGCCAGATGCCCTCGGATCCATCGTCGGCGAATCCATGCGCCATGGTGTAGTTGCCCGCCGGATCGATTCGGTACACCGAACCGCTGGCGTAAGGCGTGGAATACGCCGTCGTGCCAACAATTGACCCGTCGGGCGCCAGGCTCGGACCCGCAAATGCTTGTTGCCCGTCGCGACCATCCCGCAGGAACGAATGCATAACCGCGAAGGAGCCATCGAGGCCAACGCGATAGATCGCCCCAAACCCCGAGTCGCCGCCATCGCTGGTCGCACCGTAGAAGGTGCCCGGAGTTCCTTCAACCAGCGCACCGCTGGTGTAGAGAGGATCCGTGTAGTTGACGCCAATCGTGTGCAGGACCGTGTACTCGCCTTGCGCCGTCAGTCGATAGATTCTGCCGCCGCCCCAGTAGCCGCCGCCCTGGGTTGTGGCGCCGTAGAAGGCCCCGTCCAGGCCCTGGATGATAGGTTGGGGGCCTTCGAACATGTCGAAGGCGTGAACGACCGAGTAGTCTCCATTCGGGCTCAAGCGATAGACCACCCCGCCGCGGTTGGCTGTCCAGTCGCCGAAAGTCGAGCCATAGAGATTTCCGTCGGTGCCCAACACGACACCGTTGGGAGACGCGTTGTCCTTTGCCGGAACAAAGGTGTGAAGCGTTTGAAGCCGGCCATTCGGAGTCAGACGGAAGACCGTGCCCTTGCTGCCGCTTGCCTTGCCGCCCTCGCGCGTGGTCCCGTAGTAGTCCCCATCGGAACCCCGAACCAGCGTGCTGTTGGGGCATGAACCGTCGGTGCCGCTGAAAGCGTGCACGATGCTGAACGCGTAGGTCGGCGCAGCGAGGCCATCCACGGCAGTCAGGCAAAGCGGCAACGCCGCGAGAAGTTTCGACCAACGAACAAGGCGTTGACCATGGGTCGCGCGCGACCCTGCACGGATTGAATCCAAATCGACTCCCTCTTGTCGCGCCAAAAAGCAGGCGCGTGCCGCAGAGGCTAGCACAGCATCTTTCGCTGGCCTTTGAGGAGCCTGTGGGTGCGCCCACCCTACGACATGATGACCTGCAGGCTGTGCTCGTAGCTGGCGGTGAGGCGGTCGAACACGTCGAGCAGCGCGTCGCTCGAGCGGGCCAGCAGTGTGCGGCTCTCGCTGCTGGGTGAGCCTTCGGTGCCACGCAGGCCGTGCAGCAGGCGCAGCCATTCGTCGCGCGCAGCGGCCAGCGCTTCGCGGCTTTCGGCGCTGGTCAGCGGGGCGCGCTCCAGCTCCAGAAGCGCCGCCTCGACCTCGTCGAGCAGCGGCTTCAGGGCCTCGCGCCGCGCGGGCTCGCCCAGCAGCGTGGCCAGCAGGGCGTCTTTGGCCACACGCTGCACGCGCATGCGCTGGCGGCCGCACAGGTTGACGACGGTCAGCGCGCGGCGTGCACCACCTTCTTCGAGCGCCTCGGTCAGCGCTTCGGCACTGGCCAGCAAGGCCATCGCACGCTGGTCGCTGTCGGCCAGGGCCTGCGGGGTCTGGCGCTGGCTCAGCGCGGCGGCGAGCGCAGCCCAGGCATCGTTCACCGCGGCGAGCGCGTCGCGCGTCGGCGCCGGGGCGTCGGCCAGCGGCGGGCAGGCGGCGAGGTGGTCGAGGTTGTCTTGCACACGCTGGGTGGCTTCGTCTTGCAGCGTGCGGGCACGGCGCGCGTCGATGCCGGCCAGGCGCTGCGCGGCCAGCTTGACCAGGCGCTGCGACAGCATGCGCAGCTGGCCGGCGCGGTTGATCGCATCGGCCCATTGGCTGGCCTCGATGACCGAGCGCGAGACCTCGCCCACCCGCAGGTTGGCGTGCATCGCCGCGCCGCGCAGCAGGCGAAAGGCCTCGTCTTCGCCAATGCCGCGTGCGCTCATCAACACGCCCTTGGCGCGGTCGACCCATTTGCGCTCGTCGAGCTGGCCGCGGGCCCGGGCCAGCTCGTGGCGGGCCGCGGCCTCGCGCTGCCAGCGGGCGCGGTCGAGCGCCAGGCCGGCGGCCAGCGCGTCATCGGCCAGGCCCTCATGCGGCCACCAGCCGGCCAGGCCCAGCGCCAGCAGCTCGGTGCGCTCGGCCTCGGCCAGCGGCGCCGACAGCAGCGACACCGCGCACGGCGGCTCGCCGGCCAAGGGCTGCAGCGCCTGCGCCAGCTCGGCCGCGGTGGCCACCACCACGACCTGATCCGGTGCGGGCGCACCAGCCTGATGCACCAAGGCGCTGCATGCGCCGCCGCGCCGGGCCTGCGCGCCCGCGCGTTCGAGCGCCTGCTGCACCCGCGACAGCGCCGCATCGACGGCGCCTGACACCTCTGAAGACGACAACAAGATCACGCTGACGGCCATGCGAGCGATTGTGACTGCAGCCTCGCTCACCGGTTGTCGAGCGGGCGCCGGCGCGCAGGCATGCGTCTTGCGTAGATGAGGCTGCGGTGTAACGACGCACCGCTGTTCCCATCACCGTCTTCAGGTTCGGCGTCATCGGCCCACGTTCTGGCTGGGCACGCGCGCCAACCTGGCCCACAGCTCTCGCAGTTGTTGGCGTGGCCCGCGCCTTGGCGCCGCAGCCCGGACCCTGCCCCGTTCCCCCCAATTCTTCCGCCGGCGCCCACCGTGGCGCGCCGGCGTTTGCGCATCGCTTGATCGCCTATCGAGATTCGCCCGACTTCATTGCCTTGCCACCCACCATGAGCCACCACAGCTTCAAGAACTTCCTCGGCGCCGGCCACGGGCCCACGCTGTTCGCCGCGTTCTTCTACTTCGCGTTCTCGTGCTGCATCTGGGTGTTGAACGGCGCGATGGCCCCGTTCATCAGCGAGGCCTACCAGCTGACGCCGGCGCAGAAGGGGCTGATGCTGTCGGTGCCGATCATCGCCGGCGCGCTGATGCGGTTTCCGCTGGGCGTGCTGTCGCAGTACATCGGCCGCAAGAACGCGACGCTGGTCGAGATGGGGTTGATCGCGGTGGCGATGATGTACGGCTATACGGCCGTGGACAGCTTCAACGACCTGCTGAAGATGGGTGTGCTGCTGGGCATTGCGGGCGCCAGCTTCGGCGTTGCGCTGAGCCTGGGCTCGGGCTGGTTCCCGCCGCAGCACAAGGGGCTGGCGATGGGGCTGGTGGGTGCCGGCAACGTGGGCACCGCGGTGTCGGTGCTGGTGGCGCCGCCGCTGGCGCAGTGGCTGGGTTGGCAGTCGGTGTACGGCGTGGCGGCCGGCGCGATCTTGCTGCCGATGGTGGTGATGGTGCTGTTCGCGAAAGAGCCGCCCGATGTCGACGCCCATGCGAGCTTCCGCGCCCACATCGCCTGCCTGTTCGAGAAAGACGGTTGGGTCTTCAGCCTGATCTACGGCGTGACCTTCGGCGGCTTCATCGGCCTGACCACCTTCTTGCCCAGCTACTACTACGACCAGTTCGGCGTGAGCAAGGTGCAGGCCGGCCAGTTGACGATGCTGGCGGCCTTCATGGGCGCCGCGGTGCGCGTGGGCGGCGGCTGGATCTCTGACCGCTGGGGCGGTGTGAACACGCTGACGCTGGTGCTGCTGGTGGTGGCCGGTGGCTTGACGCTGGTGGGCTTTGCCGGCGGCTCGCTGGTGCTGACGACGCTGCTGCTGATCGTGTGCTTCGCCGCGCTCGGCGCCGGCAACGGTGCCCTCTTTCAGCTGGTGCCGCTGCGTTGGCCGACGAGCACCGCGGTGGCCGGCTCGATGATTGGCGAGATCGGTGCGCTCGGCGGTGGCCTGGTGCCGAACGCGATGGGCTTGTCGAAGCAGTACCTGAGTTCTTACACCTGGGGCTTCGTGTTGTTCGCCGCGCTGGCGCTGCTGATGTTGGGCGTGATGCGCATGATGCAGATCCGCTGGACGCGGACTTGGGCTGAGAAAGGTGGGCGTGCACGGGCAGTGCCGACGCCCGACGCCGCGACCTACACCGGCGGCGATGTGAAGCGCGTGGCGCGTTCCTGAGCGGCGAGGGGCAGGGTGATGAAACCGGCTCGGCGCTCAATGCGGCAGGAAGAGAAGCCACATCACGAGCACGAAATTCAGCAGCAGCGACAGCCCGAGCGCGAGCTTCAGCACGGCCGCCGGGTCGCGCTTGATCAGCGGCGTGCTGCCGGGTGCACGCAACGGCCGCGAGGCGCCACGCTCCAGCGCGAGCAGCAGCTCTTCGGCGGTTTCGAAACGCTGGGCCGCCTCACGCGCCACCAGCTTCTGCAGCACATGGTCGAGCCAGATCGGCACGTCGGGCCGGATGCGCGACGGGGCCACCGGGTCGCGCCGGTAGCGCGCGCTCTGGTAGGGCTCGATCTCGCCGTAGGGCAGGCGGCCGGTCAGCCACTGGTAGAGCGTGACGCCGAGCGCGAACAGGTCGCTGCCGGCGTCGGGCAACTGGCCGTCCCACTGCTCGGGGTTCATGTAGCTGGGCGTGCCGGCATGCAGCTCGCGCTGGGCTTCGGTTTCACGGCCGCTCAACGCGACGCCGAGGTCGAGCACGCGCCAGACGCCGTCGTCGCCCAGGTGCAGGTTGCCGGGCTTGATGTCGCGGTGGACCACGCCGTGGCGGTGCAGCCGGCCGAGCGCCCGGGTGCAGGCCAGCGCGGCCTCGATCACCTCGGCCACTGCGGGCCGCTCGCCGGTGGCCATGCGTTGCTCGAGCGTGCGGCCATGGTGCCAGTCGAACACGGTGTACAGCGCGCTCGCCTCGGCGCGGCGCTCGTGCACACGAACGAAACCGCCGGCATCGTCACCCGCGACACGCTGGCCCAGCCAGGCTTCATGCGCCAGCATCGCGCGCTCTTCGGGGTCGCTGGCGCGCGTGGGGTGCAACGTCTTCAGCGCGACCAGCGCACGGCTGTCGGGCAGACGGGCCTGGTACAGGCGGTGCACGCCGGTGTCGGCGATCAGCGCAGTGATCGCCAGGCCGTCGAGCGTGTCGCCGACCTTCAGCAAGGGCGGTACCGGCAGGCGGCGGCCATCGGCCAACTCGTCGTCGAGCTGGCGCGCATCGAGACCGGTGACACGCAGCACCAAGGCGGTCGCGTTGTCGCGGCTGCCGGCGTTGATCGCGGCTTGGGTCAACGCATCGGCCGCGGCTTGCGCGCTGGGCGCTTGCACCAGATCGGCCAGCACCTTGGCTTTCAGCGCGCCGTGCACGCCGTCGGTGGTCAGCACGAAGACATCGCCGATGCGTGCATCGCCCTGCGCGTAGTCGACACGCACACCGTCGTCGAGGCCCACGGCGCGGGTCAGGCGGCTGCGCTGGTCGGGGTGGTCGAAGGCGTGGTCCTGGCTCAGCTGCAGCAGCGCACCGTCGCGCAGCAGCCAGCAGCGCGTGTCGCCCACGTGGGCCAGCGTCCAGGTCTGGCCTTGCAAGGCCAGCGCGGTCAGCGTCGTCAGCGCAGAAGCGTCGCCCGGCCGGCGGCGGTTGTGGTTGGCGAGCCAGGCGTTCTGCGCGCCGATCAGGCGGTCGAGCACGACCGTGGTCTCCCAGGTATCGGGCGCGGCGAAGTAGTCGGCCAGCAGGCCCATCACCGTGGTCTGCGCGGCTTCGAGGCCCTGGCCACCGGTGGACACGCCATCGGCCACCGCGGCGATCAGCCCACGCGCCGATTCGTGCGGCGCGGCCAGCACGGCGCCAGCGAAGTCTTCGTTGCGCTCACGCGGACCGCGCTCGCTGCTATAGCCGACATCGACCTCAAAGCTCATCGCGCGATTCTCGCGGCGATGGCACCCGAATTGCTTTTCGTGAACTGAAGAAAGGACGGCCCACCATGAAGAAGATGAAGCTCGTGATGGTCGGCAACGGCATGGCCGGCGTGCGCACGCTCGAAGAGCTGCTGAAGATCGCGCCGGACCTGTACGACATCACCGTCTTCGGTGCCGAGCCGCACCCGAACTACAACCGCATCCTGCTGAGCCCCGTGCTGGCCGGCGAGCAGACGGTGGACGAGATCATCCTCAACCCGGTCAGCTGGTACGAAGAAAACGGCATCACGCTGCACCTGGGCAAGAAGGTCACGCGCATCGACCGCGTCAAGCGCCTGGTGATCGCCGAAGACGGCACCGCCGCAGCCTACGACCGGCTGCTGATCGCGACCGGCTCGAACCCGTTCATCCTGCCGGTGCCCGGCAAGGAGCTGGACGGCGTGATCGCCTACCGCGACATCGCCGACACCAACACGATGATCGAAACGGCGAAGACGCACAAGCATGCGGTCGTCATCGGTGGTGGCCTGTTGGGCCTGGAGGCGGCCAACGGCCTGATGCTGCGCGGCATGCAGGTCAGCGTGGTGCACATCATGCCGTGGCTGATGGAGCGCCAGCTCGACGACGTAGCGGGCAAGCTGCTGCAGAAGTCGCTCGAGGACCGTGGGCTGAAGTTCGAGATCGGTGCGCAGACCGACTCGCTGCTGGGCAACGCCGAAGGCCGCGTCACATCGGTGCGCTTCAAGGACGGCCGCGAGATCCCGGCCGACCTGGTGGTGATGGCGGCCGGCATTCGCCCCAACACGCAGCTGGCCGAGAGCATGGGCATCCACTGCAACCGCGGCATCGTCGTCAGCGACACGATGCAGACGGTGACCGACCCGCGCATCTACGCGGTCGGCGAATGCGCGGCGCACCGCGGCATCGCCTACGGCCTGGTGGCGCCGCTGTTCGAGCAGGGCAAGGTCTGCGCGACGCACCTGGCAGAGTTCGGCATCGGCCGCTACAGCGGCTCGCAGACCAGCACCAAGCTGAAGGTGACCGGCATCGACCTGTTCTCGGCCGGCGACTTCATGGGCGGCGAGGGCACCGAAGAGATCGTGCTGTCGGACCCGAACGGCGGCGTTTACAAGAAGCTGGTGCTCAAGGGCGACAAGCTGGTCGGCGCGTGCCTGTATGGCGACACGGTCGACGGCAGCTGGTACTTCAAGCTGCTGCGCGAAGGGCGCACGGTCAACGACATCCGCGACCGGCTGATGTTCGGCGAATCGAACATCGGCGACACCGGCCACGAGGGCCACAACAAGGCCGCGGCGATGGCCGATGCCGACGAGGTCTGCGGCTGCAACGGCGTCAACAAGGGCACGATCTGCAAGGCCATCAAGGACAAGGGCCTGTTCACGCTCGAAGAGGTGCGCAAGCACACCAAGGCGAGTGCCTCGTGCGGCTCGTGCACCGGCCTGGTCGAGCAGCTGATCATGTTCACCGCCGGCGGCGACTACTCGGCCACGCCGAAAAAGAAGGCGATGTGCGGCTGCACCGACTTCAGCCACCAGGACGTGCGCGAAGCGATCTTCAAGGAGCACCTGGTCAGCATCCCGGGGGTGATGCAGCGCCTGAACTGGAAGACGCCGAACGGCTGCGCCAGCTGCCGCCCGGCGCTGAATTACTACCTGATCTCGTCGTGGCCGAAAGAGGCGCAGGACGACCCGCAAAGCCGCTTCATCAACGAGCGCTCGCACGCCAACATCCAGAAGGACGGCACCTACAGCGTGATCCCGCGCATGTGGGGCGGCGAGACCACGGCCGACGAGCTGCGCCGCATTGCCGATGCGGTAGACAAGTACAAGATCCCGACCGTCAAGGTGACCGGCGGCCAGCGCATCGACCTGCTGGGCGTGAAGAAGGAAGACCTGGTGAACGTGTGGAAGGACATCGGCATGCCCTCGGGCCATGCCTATGCCAAGGCGCTGCGCACGGTGAAGACCTGCGTGGGCAGCGAGTGGTGCCGCATGGGCACCCAAGATTCCACCCAGATGGGCAAAGACCTGGAGCGCGCGATGTGGCGCATGTACGCGCCACACAAGGTCAAGTTCGCGGTCTCGGGCTGCCCGCGCAACTGCGCCGAGGCTGGCATCAAGGACGTCGGCATCATCGGCGTCGACTCGGGCTGGGAGATGTACATCGCCGGCAACGGCGGCATCAAGACCGAGGTCGCGCACTTCTTCTGCAAGCTGAAGACGGCCGAAGAGGTGCTCGAGTACACCGGCGCCTTCATGCAGCTGTACCGCAAGGAAGGTTGGTACCTGGAGCGCACGGTGCACTACGTCTCGCGCGTGGGCCTCGACTACGTGAAGAAGAAGATCCTCGACGACGCCGAAGGCCGCAAGACGCTGTGGGCCGAGTTGCAGTTCGCCCTGGATGGTGAGCCCGACCCGTGGTTCGACTTCGACAAGGCGAAGGTCGATGTGCGGCAGTTCGATGCGGTGGCGGGGGCTTGAGGTGGTGAGATCTCTTGCGTCGATGGCGGGGTGGCGGGCCGGACACCGGCACCCACCCGGGCTCATATGTTCGCGCACTCGGCTGTGCCGAGGGTTCCCTGCGATGCTCGGGCGCTTGGCCCGCGCAGAACTCGCTTCGCTCACTTGCGTTCGCTGCGCTCAAACAGCTGCGCGAATCAGTTCACGAAGCGCGCTGGCGCGCGCGGCCAAGCGCCCTGCGCTTCTCGGCGCTGCCAATTCGCCCGAGCGGGTACCGGCGTCCGACCAGCGTCCGTTGCGGCCATGGCAACGCGTGTGTACCCGGCGCGTCGGAGCAGCACCCACGATGGAATCGGCCGGGGGCCGGCAGGCGGTGGGGCGATTTCGGAGCGCCGAAGCGCGCAGCGTTCGTGGCTGCGAGCGCAGCGAGCTTCGTAGACAAATTCGCGGCCGCTGTTCGAGCGCAGTGAGCGTCCGCGAACGAAGCGAGTTCGGCCGCGGCCACGAACGCGAGCACTGCAGGGAACCCTCGGCGCAGCCGAGGGCGCGGACGCATGAGCCCCACCGCCTGCCGGCCCCCGGCCGCGTCACCACTGCCTGAGAGTTAGCCCATGACCACCTGGAAAACCATCTGCAAGGTCGACGACATTCCCGTCCTCGGCTCACGCCGCGTCACCCGCCCGCAAGGCCCTGCCGTGGCGATCTTTCGCAATGAGCAGAACGAGGTCTTCGCGCTGCTCGATCGCTGCCCGCACAAGGGCGGGCCGTTGAGCCAGGGCATCGTCTTCGGCAAGAGCGTGGCCTGCCCTCTGCACAACTGGACGATCGGGTTGTGCGACGGTGTCGCCGCGGCGCCCGATGAAGGCTGCACGCCCAAGTTTGCCGTGAACGTTGTCGACAGCATGGTGCAGCTCGACGAACGCGAGCTGGCGACGCTCGGCATCGACCTGCCGGTGCCGGTGGCGGGGCCGACGCTGCGCATCGTTTCGGCCGCCTGAATACGAACCACGCCGCCATGCGCGAAACCAAGTCCACCTGTTGCTACTGTGGCGTTGGCTGTGGCGTGATCATCGAACACGATGGGTCACAGATCAGCGGCGTGCGAGGCGACCCGGACCATCCGGCCAACTTTGGCCGCCTGTGCAGCAAGGGCTCGACCCTGCATCTGACGGCCGCGGCGCCGGTGACCCGGCAGACGCGGCTGCTGGCGCCGATGCGGCGCGCGGCGCGGGGCGAGGCGCCGGTGGCGATCGGGTGGGACGATGCACTGAGCGAAGCGAGTGACCGGCTGGCAGCGATTCACCAACAGCACGGGCCGGACGCGATCGGCGTCTACATCTCGGGCCAGCTGCTGACCGAGGACTACTACGTCTTCAACAAGCTGGTCAAAGGGCTGCTGGGCAGCAACCACATCGACACCAACTCGCGGCTGTGCATGAGCAGCGCGGTGGCCGGCTACAAGGCCACGCTGGGTGCCGATGCGCCGCCGTGTTCGTACGACGACCTGGCGCACGCGCAGACGGTGTTCATCACCGGCAGCAACATGGCCTGGGCGCACCCGATCCTGATGCGCCGGCTCGAAGATGCGAAGCGCGCGAACCCGGCGCAACAGTGGATCGTGGCCGACCCGCGCCGCACCGAGACGGCCGAGGCGGCCGACCTGCACCTGCAACTGCTGCCCGGCAGCGACGTGGCGCTGTACCACGGGCTGCTGCACCTGCTGCTGTGGGAGGGCCTGACCGATGCCGCCTACATCGCGGCGCACACCCACGGCTTCGACGCGCTGCGTGACCGGGTGCGCGAGTACACGCCGCGCGAGACGGCGCGCCTGACGGGGCTGAACGAAGCCGACATCGTCACCGCGGCGCGCTGGTTCGGCCAGCAGACGCCCACGCTGTCGCTGTATTGCCAGGGCCTGAACCAGAGCAGCGCCGGCACCGCGAAGAACGCCGCGCTGATCAACCTGCACCTGGCCACCGGCCAGATCGGCAAGCCCGGCGCGGGGCCGTTCTCGCTGACCGGCCAACCGAACGCGATGGGCGGGCGTGAGGTGGGTGGGCTGGCCAATCTGCTGAGCGCACACCGTGATTTGGCCAACCCCGAGCATCGCGCCGAGGTGGCGCGGCTGTGGGGCCTGGATCGACTGGGTGACGATGTGCCGTCGACCCCCGGCAAGTCGGCGGTCGAGATGTTCGAGGCCGCGGCCGATGGGCAGATCAAGGCGCTGTGGATCGTCTGCACCAACCCGGCCCAGTCGATGCCCGACCAGGCCACGGTGCGCCGCGCGCTGGAGCGCGCCGAGTTCGTCATCGTGCAAGAGGCCTTCGCGACGACCGCGACCTGCGCCTATGCCGACCTGCTGTTGCCGGCCACCACCTGGGGCGAGAAGGACGGCACGGTCACCAACAGCGAGCGCCGCATCAGCCGCGTGCGGCCAGCGGTCGCGCCGGCGGGCCAGGCGCGGCACGACTGGGCGATCGCACGCGATGTGGCGCAGCGCCTGGCCGCACGCATCGCGCCTGAACGCGTCGCGCTGTTCGACTACCCGACGCCCGAATCGGTCTGGCTGGAACACCGCGAATCCACCCGCGGCCGCGACCTCGACATCACGGGCCTGAGCTACGCGATGCTGGAGACCCAAGGGCCGCAGCAGTGGCCGCTGCCCGAGGGCGCGACCGAAGGCAAGCCGCGGCTGTACGAGGATGGCGTGTTCGCGACCGCCGACGGCAAGGCGAAATTCGCCGACGTGCCCTTCACGCCGCTGGCCGAGCCGCGCGATGCGCGCTACCCGTTCAGCCTGAACACCGGCCGGCTGCGCGACCAGTGGCATGGCATGAGCCGCACCGGCACCTTGGGCCGGTTGTACGGCCACGAAGGCCTGCCGTGCGTGGACCTGCACCCGCAAGACCTGCAGCGCTTGAAGCTGGCCGAGGGCGAGTTGGTGCGCGTGCGGTCGCGCCGCGGCCAGGTGGTGTTGCCGGCGCGGGCGAGCGACAGCGTCGCGCCGACCCAGGCGTTCATCGCGATGCACTGGGGCGAAGAGGTGCTGAGCGGCCACGACGGGCAAGGCCTCACGATGGCTGGCGTGAACGCGCTGACCACGCCGCGCTTCTGCCCGCAGTCCAAGCAGCCCGAGTTGAAGCATGCGGCCGTTATCGTCGAGAAGGTCGACCTGCCCTGGCGATTGACGGCGATGGCCTGGCTGCCGGCCGACGAGGCGCTGGCGCTGCGTGAACGGCTGAAGCCCGAGCTGGCGCGCTTCGGCTACGCCAGCCTGCTGCCCTTTGGCCGCGAGCCCGACGAGAGCGGGCGGCTCGGGCTGCTGCTGCGCGCCGGTGCAGCCGAAGCGCTGGGCGACGACCTGCTCGCGCCGATGCGGGCCGGCTTCGGCTTGGCCCAGGCCGGCGTGCTGGCCTACCAGGACGCGCGCCGCGGCCAGCAGCGTGCGCTGCGCGTGGCGCGCGACACCGACGGCGCCGAGCGGCTGCAGGGCTTCTGGGTCACCGGCGATGTCAGCGGCGAAGCCTGGTTGCGCTCGCTGCTCGAAGCCGACCAGACCTTGCCCGGCCCCGGCCGCCAGCTGCTGGCACCGGGCGCACTGGCGAAGAAGACAGCGGCACCGAAGAGCGCGCAGGTCTGCACCTGCTTCAACGTCGACGAGGCGTCGATCCGAGGTGAACTGCCGCGTTGCAGCGGCTCGACCGACGCGCGGTTGACGCAGCTGCAGGGCCGCCTGAAGTGCGGCACCAATTGCGGGTCGTGCCTGCCGGCGTTGCGCAAGCTGGTGCAAATCGTCCCGGCCGGGGTGGCGGCATGACCGGTGCCTTCGGGCGGCCCGGTGCCGACCGACAATCGCCGCCATGAGCATCGCACCCTACCTGCGCGAAATCGGCCGAGGCAAGGATGGCGCACGCGCCCTGCCGCGCGACAAGGCCTTCGACCTGATGAACCAGCTGCTCGGCGGTGAGCTGAGCGACCTTGAAAAAGGCGGCTTCGCGCTGGCGATGCGCATCAAGGGCGAGACGCCGGAAGAACTGGCCGGGTTCATGGACGCGGTGCTGCCGCGCACGCTGGCGCTGCACGCGCCGTCGGCCGCGATCGTGCTGCCCAGCTACAACGGCGCGCGCAAGCTGCCGAACCTGACGCCGCTGCTGGCGCTGCTGCTGGCGCGCGAAGGTGTGCCGGTGCTGGTGCACGGGGTTCAGGTCGATGCGAACCGCACGACCAGCGCGCAGGTGTTCGAGGCGCTCGGCCTGCCGCCGGTGTCGACTGCCGCGGAAGCCGAAGCACGCTGGGCCACGCACCAGCCGGTGTTCATGCCGATCGCCGCGTTGCACCCGTCGCTGGCAGACCTGCTCGCGCTGCGCAACGTGCTGGGCCTGCGCAACTCGGGCCACACGCTGGCCAAGCTGTTGCCGGCCACTCCCGGTGCTCTGCGCGTGGTCAACCACACCCACCCCGAGTACGCGGTCAGCCTGGCCGAGTTTCTGGGCCAGACGCAGGCCACGGCCTTGCTGATGCGCGGCACCGAGGGCGAGCCGGTGGCCGACGCGCGCCGGCTGCCGACGCTGAAGTGTTTCGTCAACGGCGTGCTGGATGACGGCTTGACGGTGGACGGCGAGAGTGGCTCGCTGGCCAAGCTGCCCGAGCTGCCGAGCGGCATCGACGCTGCCAGCACCGCCGAGACGATCCGCGCGATGTTGAACGGGGCGCTGCCGGTGCCCGAGCCGATCACGCGCCAGGTGCAGTGCCTGATGGCGCTGCGCCAACGACTGCCCTAGGAGAAGTTACGCGATGCCCACGCTGCACCCTGTCCACCTGGTTGGCGCCGGCCCCGGCGACCCCGAGCTGCTGACGCTGAAGGCGGTGCGGGTGATCCGCGAAGCGACGGTGATCCTGGTTGACGATCTGGTCGGCGAACAGGTGCTGGCCAGTGTGCTGGATGGCGTGGCGACGCCGCCGCGCCTCGTGCAGGTCGGCAAGCGCGGCGGTTGTGCATCGACGCCGCAGGCCTTCATCGAACGCCTGCTGGTGCGCGAAGCGCTGGCGGGTGAGAAGGTGGTACGCCTGAAGGGCGGCGACCCGCTGGTCTTTGGCCGCGCCGGCGAAGAGATCGCCGCTCTGCGCGACGCGGGTATCGAGGTGCGGGTGGTCAATGGCATCACCGCGGGGCTGGCCGCCGTGAACGCGCTGGGCACCGGCTGGACCGACCGGCGCTGCGCGCAAGGGGTGCTGCTGGTCACCGGCCACGCGCAGCCCGGTCACCCGGGGCCAGATTGGGATGCGATCGGCGCCGCCGCCGCGAGCGGCATCACGCTGGTCGTCTACATGGGCGTGGTGCAGGCACCGCGCATCGTCGACGGCTTGCTGCGCCGGTTGCCGGCCGACTGGCCGGCGGCAGTGGTGCAGGGAGCCAGTGGCGCGAGCGAGCGCTGCGGTTGGTCGACGCTGGGCGAGTTGCCGGCGATGCTGCAGCGCGAGGGCTTTGGCAGCCCGGCGGTGCTGGTGATTGGCCGGGTGCTCGAGGCCAGCGCGCTGGCGCAGGCCCGCGCGCTGGTCACACCGCCGGCGGCACGAACGGCAGGCTGACGCGGAACACCGTGCCCGGCCCTTCGGCGGCCGGCAGCGGGTGGGCCGTGAGTTGGCCGCCCATCGCCTGCACCAGCGCGTGCGACAGCGCGAGCCCGAGGCCCGAGCCCTGGACCGTGCCGGCCTCGCGGCCCAGGCGCTGGAACGGCAGGAACAGCTTGTCCAGCTGGTCTTCGGGCAGGCCGATGCCGGTGTCGCGGATGTCGATCACGCCGTGCTCGCCCTCGATGCGCGCACTGACCTCGACCCGCCCGCCGGCCCGGTTGTACTTGATGCCGTTGGTCAGCAGATTGATCAGCACCTGCTTCAGCCGCATCGGGTCGGCGCGCAGCACGAGCCCCGCCGGCAGCGTGCCCTCGCCCAGCAACACCTCGGCATCGACGGCCTGGCCGCGCAGCAGGTCGAGGCAGTCGTGCGCCAGCGCCGGCAGGGGCACCGGCTCGACCTGCATCGGCAGCCGGCCCGATTCGACCAGCGACAGGTCCAGCAGGTCGCCGATCATCGCCAGCAAGTAGTCGCCGGCCTGGTGGATCAGGTTCACGCGCCGGCGCTGGCCGGCCGTCAGCGGCTCCTGACTGTCGATTTCGAGCAGCTGCGAAAACCCGAGCACTGCATTCAGCGGCGTGCGCAGCTCATGGCTGACGCGCGACAGGAACTGCGTCTTCGCCGCGTTGGCGGCTTCGGCGGTGAGCTGGTCCTGCTGGGCCTGCTCGAGCGCGTGCTGCACGGTGGCGTCGGTCTGGGTGCCGAACATGCGCGTTGGCCGGCCTTGCGCATCGCGCTCGACCACACGGCCACGCTCTTCGATCCAGCGCCAGGAGCCATCGGCCGCCTTGGCCCGGTAGACGGCGCGGAAGCTCTCGGTCTCGCCGCGGGCATGGGCCTGGTAGGCGGCCTCGACGCCGTCGAAGTCTTCGGGGTGGATCAGCAGGTCCCAGTCGGCCTGGGTGTGGCCGATCGCGTTCGGCGGGTAGCCCAGCATCACGCCGCCTTCGTCGATGTCGCCCAGCGAGTCGGTCGCCAGGTCCCATTCCCAGACGAAGGTGCCGCCTTCGCGCATCGCCGCGCGGGCGAGCGACAGCGCATCGCTGCGCGCCCCGTCACGCTCGGCCAGCCAGCTGCCGAGCAATGCGCCCGCGGCTTCGAGCAGCGGCAGCAGGCGCAGCGCGACGACCTGGGTGTCGGCATCGGCCGGCAGCTCGGCGGTGAACTGGCCGACCGGGATGCCGTGGTGCGTCAACGCCGCTTGCCAGTGCTGCGCGGGGGCGCTGTCGCCGGGCCGCTCGCGGCTGGCCTCGAACAGGCCGCCCGGCACCGGTTGGCCGCCTTCGTCGAGCGCCTCGATGTGGCACCCGCGGTTGCCCAGCAGGTGCACGCAGGCACGCGTCAGGCGCTGCAGCGCGTGGGTCGAGTCACCGCGGCGCAGCCGGTCCAGCAGCGCCGCGTTGGCCTCGGCCCAGACGGCGCTCTCGGTGGTCTCGGCGGGCTGCGGCGCAGGGCGGTCGGTGGACATTGCGCGTGGGTTCGGCTTGTCGCACCTGGGGCCGGCGGGGGCCGGCCCGTTGCAGCGTCAGTGGCCGCCGCCGAGCTTTTCGCCCGCCTTCAGGCGGTAGACCGTGCCGCAATACGGGCACTTGGCTTCGCCTTCGTGCGCCAGGTCGAGAAAGACGCGCGGGTGGTTGCTCCACAGCGTCATCTTGGGGTTCGGGCAGAACACGACGCCGGGGCCTTGCAGGTCGGCGGCGGTGACTTCCACCGGGGTGGCGGGCGAGGAGACGGAACTCATGGTCGGACGACTCTCTGGCGAATGAAACTCAAACCCGGGTCAGCCACTCGGCGTACTTCGGGTTGCGGCCGTTGACGATGTCGAAGAACGCCGTCTGGATCTTTTCGGTGATCGGCCCGCGCATGCCGGCACCCAGCTCGATGCGGTCCAGCTCGCGGATCGGCGTCACCTCGGCGGCGGTGCCGGTGAAGAAAGCCTCGTCGCTGATGTAGACCTCGTCGCGGGTGATGCGCTTTTCGACCAGCTTCAGGCCCAGGTCCTGGCAGATCGAGAAGATGGTGTTGCGGGTGATGCCGTTCAGCGCGCCGGCCGACAGGTCGGGCGTGTAGACCACGCCGTTCTTGATCACGAACAGGTTCTCGCCGGCGCCTTCACTGACGAAGCCCGAGGCGTCGAGCAGCAGCGCCTCGTCGTAGCCGTCGTCGGTGGCCTCCATGTTGGCCAGGATCGAGTTGGTGTAGTTGCTGACCGTCTTGGCCTGCGTCATCGTGATGTTCACGTGGTGGCGCGTGTAGCTCGAGGTCTTCACGCGAATGCCGCGCTTCATGCCTTCTTCGCCCAGGTAGGCGCCCCAGGGCCAGGCGGCAACCATCAGGTGCACGGTGTTGCCCTTGGGGCTGACGCCGAGCTTTTCCGAGCCGATCCAGATCAGCGGGCGCAGGTAGCCGCTGGCCAGCTTGTTCTCGCGCACCACGGCGCATTGCGCGTCCATCACCTGCTGCTGCGAGAACGGGATCTTCATGCGCAGGATCTTGGCCGAGTTGAACAGCCGCTCGGTGTGCTCGCGCAGGCGGAAGATCGCGGTGCCGCCGACGGCGTCGTAGGCCCGCACGCCTTCGAACGCGCCGCAACCGTAGTGCAGCGTGTGCGTCAGCACATGGATCTTGGCGTCGCGCCAGTCCACCATCTGCCCGTCCATCCAGATCTTGCCGTCGCGGTCGTCCATGCCCATGGTGCTGGTCCTCGTGCCTTGAATGCCCGTGCTGCACGGGCGGAGCGGGGATTTTAGAGGCGGCGTTCCACCGCGCCGCCGGCGGCCGGGCTCGGCCGTCTTTGTAAGCAGTCGTGGCCGCCCATCGACAGGAGTGTGCATTCCTTCACACCCGCTGTCGTGGCGCACACCACAGCCTCCCATTTCCCCCTAACTCAAACCGCCCTTACACCTTCTAACAGTGCAGCCTTTTCGGGACACTTCAGTCCAGCGGCTTTCGATGGCCGATCAATCCGGCGTCGAGGGTCGCCGCGTAGCACAAAACACGGAGGTCGTGATGCACTCTTTCTTTCCTCGCGCACTGCAAGCGCTGGCCCTGTCGGCCGGCGTGATGGCAGCCGCCCCGGCATCGGCTGAAACCTATGACTTCGGTGGCCTGTTGCTGGGTGATGGGGCTCCGCTGACCGCGAGTTTCGCCACCTTGACCACGTCCGTGGTCGGCAACGACGTGCTGTTCACGCTCAATGCCTACGGGCTGGACCAGTTCAATGGTGACACGCCCTGGATCGGCGCGATGTCGGTCGACGGTGTGAAGACCGGCGAAATCACCAACGTGAACGGCGACGCCAACGTGACCATGGGCAAGGGCAACGGCCCGGACGGCAGCTTCGAGTTCAAGTTCGACTTCAGCGACACCACGGGCAAGCTGGTCGACAACGAAACGGTTTCCTGGACCTGGGTCGGTGGCGCCGGCCAATACACCGACTTCGCGGCCCACGTGAAGGGCATCTCGTACGGCGAGACCAACAACGCCTGGTACGACGCCGCGCTGGCGGTGCCGGAGCCGAACTCCTACGCGCTGATGCTGGCCGGTCTGGGCGTGATCAGCGTGGTCGCGCGCCGCCGCCGCCCGCGCTGAGCCCCCCGCACCGAGTCGGGCCATGAACGCCCCCACGCCGAGCCGCAGGTTTGCCGCTCGGCGTTTTTTGTTTGGCATTCGAGACAGTCTTCCAGCCCGGCCCGGCCGCTTGCACAAAAGGTTGAGGGGGCGGGCGTGCCAGGCCTGCACAGAGGGCACACGCCCTGTTACGCTGATCGCCAAACCCAGGGTGGGGGTGTTGCGACCGTCGCACCATCCTGCCGCTACTCGGTTCTGGTGGAGGGGTTCACCATGACACATCAAAATCGATTCATTTTCGGCTCCGCGGTGCTGACCGCAGCACTGGCTTTCCCGATGGGTGCCAGTGCGCAAACCACCATCTACCACTTCGGCGACCTGCTCTCGGGCAACGGCGCGCCGACGCAACTCGACTTCGCGACGCTGAGCGCCACGGTGTCGGGCAACGACGTGCTGTTCACGCTCGACGCCCAGAACCTGGACCTGTTCGACGGCAAGCAACCCTTCATTGGTGCGCTGGCCATCGACGGCGACAAGGTGGGTGGCCTGGGGGGCGTCAGCGGCGACTCCCCGGTCAGCATGGCCAACGGCGGCGGCCCGAACGGTGGCTGGGAATTCCGGTTCGACCTGACCGGCAAGAAGAAAGACCGCCTGGTCGATGACGAATCGGTCAGCTGGACCTGGATCGGCGGCGCCGGCCACTTCAGCAACATCGGCGCCCATGTGCAGGGCCTGGACTACGGCGGCACCACCAGCGCGTGGTACCAGACCCTGGCCGTGCCCGAACCGGGCGCCTATGCGATGTTCCTGAGCGGCTTGGCCGTTCTCGGTGTGTCGGCGCTGCGCCGCCGCCGCCTCGGCGGCTGAAGCCGACGCCGCCCGCCGCCCTGGCTTCAGGCCTCAGGCGGGTGGCACCTGCGCCGACGACGGCTCCGCCGTCTCGGCAGGGCGAACCAGGTCCCAGCGGACCAGTCGCCCGTCCAGCCACTCGGTGCGCACCTTCGCGCCCGACGCATCCCCCCATTCGAAGGCCTCCGGCTCGGTGCTCACCGGCCGGCCCAGGCTGGCCGTCAAACGCAGCACCTGGGGCAGGCGCATGCCCGGGCGCAGCTTCGAATGCAGCATCACCGCGCTGGCCACGCTGCCGATCGGCGCCGCGGCGGCGTCCCGCATCGTCCGCAGCGCGCGGCTGAACTGCAGCAGCAGCCAGAACACGACCAAGGTGGTGGCCAAAACCACCCCCTGCCAGCCCCACTGCACGTAGCCGACGGCAACCGCCACCACGCCCAGCACCCAGCTCAGCGTCGCATCGCGGTTCATTCGGCGTCGCCCCCCGTGATGGCCTGAGCAGCGTCCTGGCCGCCCGTGCCACGGCGCCCAGCGGGCCGCGCCGCCGCCACGTCGCGCTCGGTGCGCCCGACGCGGCCAGTGCGCAAGGCATCGGCCCAGTCGCCACGGCCATGGCGCTCGGCCTGCCGCGCGGCCGCCTCATGGTCGTACGGCGTCGCGCGCAGCGACGCCCGCCACCCCTGCGGCCCTTGCTCGATCACGGCCCAGCGCGCGAGGGGGCTGCCGTTCTCGACCCGGTGCGGATGCCCGTGGTCATCGTCGAACGCCTGCAGGCCCACGCTGCCCGGGTTCAGCAACAGGCACGCGTCCACCGTGGCGATGCGCGGCACATGGGTGTGGCCACACAGGACCACCGGCGCACGCACCGTACCGAGCCGGTCGCCCAGTTCCGCCGCGGTGGCCGGCCGGATGCCGTTCGAGCCGTCGACACCGCAGCCCGGCACGACGGTCTCGAGAAAGTAGACCAGGTCGCTGCCGGGCGTCCCGTGGCAACAAAAGATCTGCGGGCCCAGCCAGCGCGTCGGCGGCTGGCTGCGCAGCCAGCTTCGCTGCAGCTCGCTCAACCGATCGGCGGCGAAGGCGTCGCTCAGGCCCTGGCGCTCTCGCGGCAGCGTCAGCAGCTGACGCTCATGGTTGCCGGCAATCGCCGGCCAGTCGAGGGCCATCAGGCGATCGGCGGTGTCGGCCGGCCACAGTGGGCCGGACAACGCATCACCCAGTTGAACCACCTGGGTGATGCCCTCGGCGCTCAGCTCGGCCACCACCGCCTCCAGCGCGGGCAGGTTGCCGTGGATGTCGGACAGGACGGCCCAGCGCGGGGCCGCAGGGGAGACACGTTCGCTCATGAAGTGGCCTCGGCAGGTCAGCTCAGTTCGCGCAGCATATCGATGGCCTGCTCGATGCGCTCGACCGGGTGGATCGTCAGGCCTTCGATCGGCTTCTTCGGTGCGTTGGCCTTGGGCACCAGGGCAACGGAAAAGCCCAGCTTCGCAGCCTCTTTCAGCCGCTCTTGCCCACGCGGCGCCGGCCGCACCTCGCCGGCCAGGCCGACCTCGCCAAACGCGACGAAGCCCCGCGGCAACGGCTTGCCGGCCAGGCTGCTGCGAATGGCCAGCAGCACCGCCAAGTCGGCCGCCGGCTCGCTGATGCGCACGCCGCCCACCGCGTTGACGAACACGTCCTGGTCGAGGCTGGCGACACCGGCGTGGCGGTGCAGCACTGCCAGCAACATCGCCAGCCGGTCGCGGTCCAGCCCCACCGACAGGCGCCGCGGGCTCGGGCCGCCCGAGTCGACCAGCGCCTGGATCTCGACCAGCATCGGCCGCGTGCCTTCGAGCGTGACCATCACGCACGAGCCCGGCACCGGCTCACCGTGCGTCGACAGGAAGATCGCGCTCGGGTTGCTGACCCCCTTGAGCCCCTTCTCGGTCATCGCGAACACGCCGATCTCGTTGACCGCGCCGAAACGGTTCTTGATCGCCCGCACCAGTCGGAAGCTGGAATGGGTGTCGCCCTCGAAGTACAGCACCGTGTCGACGATGTGCTCGAGCACCCGCGGCCCGGCCAGCGCGCCTTCCTTCGTCACATGGCCGACCAGCACCACGGTGCAGCCCGAGGCCTTCGCCGTGCGGGTCAGCTGGGCCGCGCATTCGCGCACCTGGGCCACCGAGCCGGGCGCACTGGACAACTGGTCGGAGTACAGCGTCTGGATCGAGTCGATGACGCAGAACGCCGGCTGCTCCGACTCGATCGTCGCCTGGATCCGCTCGAGCTGGATCTCGGCCAGCACCCGCAGCGACTTGCCCGGCAAGCCCAGCCGATGGGCCCGCAAGGCCACCTGTGCGCCAGACTCTTCGCCGGTGACATACAGCACCTTCATCTGCTGCGACAGCGCATCGGCCGCCTGCAACAGCAGCGTGCTCTTGCCGATGCCGGGGTCGCCGCCGATCAGCACCACGCCGCCTTCGACGATGCCGCCGCCCAGCACGCGGTCCAGCTCCTCCAGCCCGGTGGGCGTGCGCGCGACCTCGGCCGCCTCGATCTCGCTCAAGGTGGCCACCGGCTGGGCCTTGGCGAGCGACTGGAAGCGGTTCTTGGCCGGGCCCGCGGCCGGCTCGGCGATCGACTCCTCCAGCGTGTTCCAGGCCCGGCAGTGCGGGCACTGGCCCAGCCAGCGCGGGCTGGTGCCGCCACATTGGCTGCAAACGTAGATCGACTTGCTCTTGCTCATGGCGCGCGGTGCGGACGAGCCGGTCGGACACGCCGGCGGCTTCGTGAAATAGGGGCGGAACGGAACGAATTGGGCGGGCGGTGGCCTGCGTTTCCGGGCTTCATTGTCGGCGCGACCGGCCGATCATCCGTTGGCAGACTTCCTCCACTTCGCGGACCCGCCCTCCGACCACCCCATGAGCACTGCCGTCGTTCTCGCTCCGTCCATCCTCGTGGTCGACGCCCGAGCGGTGTCACGCACCCACGCGGCCTGCCTGATCCGCAACCGCTGGCCGGACGCGCGGGTCAACGAAGCGAACGATGCCGACAGCGCGCTGGCCGAGGTGGCCGACGGCGAGACCGACCTCGTGATCATCGACCTGCCGGGCGAAACCGGCCTGGCCTTCGCGCAGCGCCTGCGCGAGAAGCAGCCGGCCTGCCAGGTGGCCCTGCTGGCCGAACCCGGCACCGCCGCAATGCGCAACCGCGCCGACCAGGCCGGCATCCGCCTGTTCCGCACGCCGGCCACCGGCGACGTGATCGAGCAAGTACTGTCCCTGGTCGGCTGGGGGGACTAGGCCCCCCAACGGCCCTTGCCAGGGCCTGCCTCCCAAAGGGGGCTCGCGTAGCGGACCGGCCAAGCCGGCGCGATCCGACCCACCGTCGGCGTGGGAAAACCGCGGCCTCCTACACTGCAGATTCCTGGCCGCTCGCGGCTGATTTGAAAGCCCGCGGTGGAACTCGCTACCTGGATCCCCTTCTTTCTGGCGACGGTCGCGATCAGCCTGTCGCCCGGCCCGGGCGCCATCGCCGCGATGGGGGCCGGCCTGAACCACGGGTACCAGCGCGGGCAGCGCATCGCCTTCGGGCTGGCGCTCGGCGTGTGGACACAGCTGGTGGTCGTCGGTGTCGGCCTGGGTGCGCTGCTGGCCACGTCCAACACCGCCTTCAGTGTCGTCAAGTGGCTCGGTGTCGCGTACCTGGTCTGGCTGGGCATCCAGCAATGGCGGGCCCCGGCAGCGCCGCTGGTCGCACGCGACGAGGGCGCCGGCCAGATGAGCACCCGGGCGCTGATCCTGCGCGGCTGGACGGTCAACGCCGTGAACCCCAAGGGCACCGTGTTCCTGATCGCGGTGCTGCCGCAGTTCGTCGACACCGCCCAGCCGCTGCTGGCGCAGTACCTGGTGATCGGCGCGACCTTCGGCGTGGTCGAGTTCTGCGTGATGAGCGGCTACGCGGCGCTGGCCTCGCGGGTGTTGGGCCTGCTGCGCACGCAGCGCCAGATGCGCACGACGAACCGGGTGTTCGGCAGCCTGTTCGTGCTCGCCGGCGCGCTGCTGGCGACCTTCAAGCGCGTGTAATTGGCGCACCCGGTGGCAGGCGGTACCTGCCACCACCCGCCGAGCGGGTGCGCGGCCGCTTCGGAGCGGCCGTGCGCTGGCCGCGCCGCCACCGCCCTCTCACTCTTTGACGGGTCCGCGGCCGGCCTTGACCGCGCCGCGAATCGCCTTGCCGGCCAGGCGCCGTTGCTGCGAACCACGCGTCGGCTTCGTCGCCCGCCGTGCCTTGGGCACGAAGGCCGCGGCGTCGACCAGCGCCTGCAGCCGCGCCAGCGCATCGGCACGGTTCATCGGCAGGCTGCGGTGTTCCTGCGCCTTGATCACCACCACGCCATCGGCGCTGATGCGCGCATCGGGCCAGGCCAGCAGCCGCTCTTTCAACGTGTCCGGCAGCGACGACGCGCGGATGTCGAAGCGCAGGTGCACCGCGTTCGACACCTTATTGACGTTCTGCCCACCCGCGCCCTGGGCCCGGATCGCACTGAACTCGACCTCGGCTTCGTCGATGCGCGGCGCGGGCTTCACGCCGCGTCGCCAGGCGGCGCCGGGCTGCGCATCTCGCGCTGGCGCTGCTCCATCTCGGCGCGCAGCTGGCGCCGCACCCGGGCGTTCTCCGAGCGCCGTTTTTCATCGGGCGTGGCGGGCTGCAGCGGCGGCACCGCCACCGGCTTGCCGTCGTCACCCACTGCGATCATCGTGAAGAAGCAGCTGTTGGCATGCCGCAGCACCTGGGTGCGGATGTTCTCGGCGACGACCTTGATGCCGATTTCCATCGACGAGGTGCCGGTGTGGTTGACCGACGCGAGAAAGGTCACCAGTTCACCCACGTGGATGGGCTGGCGGAACATCACCTGGTCGACGCTCAGCGTGACCACGTAGCGGCCCGCATAGCGGCTGGCGCAGGCATAGGCGACCTGGTCGAGCAGCTTCAGGATCGTGCCGCCGTGCACGTTGCCGCTGAAGTTCGCCATGTCGGGCGTCATCAGCACGGTCATCGACAGCTGGTGCGAAGGCAGGTCCATGGGGTCTCGGTGGCGAAAAGGGCCGGTCAGGGCCAAAGCAGGCGCAAGGCCTGCGGCACAGTGTGGGCCTGGGGCAGCCAGTGGTGCAAGGCCCAGCCGGTGGCGGCCGTGACCGCGCTCAAGCCCAGCATCGGCATGAAGGTGCGCCGCAGCGCGTGCCGCAACCAGCCTTCGCGGCGCGCGCGCCAGGCCAGCGCACCGCCCACCGAGGCGAAGGCGATCTCGACCGCCACCCCGAGCAGCACCTCGACGCCGAACAGGCCGAAGACCAGCAGGCCGAGGCCGGCCGCGATCGCCAACGCGACGCCAACCACCAGCGCCAGCGGCACGACGACCACCACGCCTTCGTCGGCCGAGCCCAGCGCATCGCCGACCCCGTCGAGGACATCGCCGGCGCCGCCGAGGTCGCCGAAATCACCGCTGGCGCCGCCACCGCCGAAGTCACCGCCCCCACCGGTGCGGAACACCGAGCCGCGCGCGTTGACCAGCCCGTCGGCGGCGTCGAGCAGGTCGCCCGGCCCGGCGTCGACGGTGCCCGCGTCGTGCGACAGCAGCCAGCGCGCCCACAAGGCCATCAGCCCGAGGTACAGCGGGTAGCTCAGCCACAGCGCCAGCAACGGCCGCCAGGCCAGCGAGTCGACCCCGACCGCATCGAGCGCCCGCGACACCGCCCAGCACAAGGCCAGGCTGACGGCGCCGAGCATCAGCACATGCAGGCGCAACCAGCGGCGCTCGCGCAGGTCGGCGCAGGTCGCCTGCTCGAAGTGGAAAGCGTCCACCGCATCGCGGTTGGGACGGCGCGGCGTCACACCACGCTCACCGGCACGCGCTGCGCCAGCGCGCACATCAGCTCGTAGCCGATCGTGCCGGCGGCGCGCGCCACCTCGTCGATCGGCAGCCGCGTGCCGCGCGGGCCCTCGCCCCACAGCGTGACCTCGCTGCCCATCTGCGCGGCCGGCACCGGCGTCAGGTCGACCGCGATCATGTCCATCGAGACACGCCCGACCGTGGTGGTGCGCACGCCGTCGACCAGCACCGGCGTGCCGCTGCCGGCGTGGCGCGGGTAACCGTCGGCATACCCGCAGGCGACGATGCCGATGCGCTGCGGCCGTTCGGCGACGAAAGAGCTGCCGTAGCCGACCGACTCGCCCGGCTCGATCGACTGCACCGCCAGCAGGCGCGAGCGCAGCGTCATCGCGGGGCGCAGGTTCCAGTGCGCGCTGTCGTGCTCGGGGTAGTCGGGCACGCCGCCGTAGCTCATGATGCCGGCGCGCACCCAGTCCGAGCGCACCCGCGCATCGCCCAGGTGGCGCAGCGTGGCCGCGCTGTTGGCCAGCGAGCGTTCGCCGGGCAGGTCGTGCGTCGCCTCGTGAAAAGCCTGCACCTGGTGCGCGATGCCGTTGGCGCCGAAACGGTCGGCGTCGGCGTCCGAGAAGTGCGTCACCAGCGCGATCTCGTCGACCTGCGGCAGGGCGTTGAGCCGCGCCCATGCGGTACGAAAAGCCGACGGCCGGAAGCCGAGCCGGTTCATGCCGCTGTTCATCTTCAGGAACACCCGGTGCGGCTGGTGCGTCTTGTGGGCGGCCAGCCAGTCGATCTGCTGCTCGCAGTGCACCACATGCCACAGGTTCAACCGCGAGCACAGCTCGAGGTCGCGCGGCTCGAACACGCCCTCGAGCAGCAGGATCGGCCCGCGCCAGTCGAGCGCGCGCAGGCGCTCGGCTTCGTTCAGGTCCAGCAGCGCAAAACCGTCGGCGCCGCGCAGGCCGGCGTAGGCCCGCTCGATGCCGTGGCCATAGGCATTGGCCTTGACCACCGCCCAGACGCGCGCGTCTGGGGCGCATTCGCGGGCCCGCGCCAGGTTGTGCGCCAGGGCGTCGGTGTGGATCAGGGCTTCGATCGGGCGGGGCATGGCTGGGGTCTTTCCTTCGGCGGGAATTCTGCCAGCGCCGCCTGCAAGCCCGCGGCGGCGCCAGATGGTCCGCCAACCCTGCATGCTATAAACCCCACGCTTTTTGCCTTCTCTGGAGACACGAGACCCCGCCCTTGCGCGCCCATCCGCAGGCGCACGGCGCTCAGCCGCATGAAAAAAGGCTTCTACACCATCATGTCAGCGCAGTTCTTCAGCTCGCTGGCAGACAACGCATTGCTGGTCGGGGCGATCGAGCTGTTGAAAACCACCGGGGCCCCCGGTTGGCAGACGCCAGCGCTGATCCCGATGTTCGCGCTGTTCTACGTCATTCTGGCCCCGATGGTCGGCGCCTTCGCCGATGCCGTGCCCAAGGGCCAGGTGATGTTCTATTCGAACAGCATCAAGGTCGTGGGCTGCCTGATGATGCTGTTCGGCGGCCACCCGCTGCTGGCCTATGCCGTGGTCGGGCTCGGCGCCGCGGCCTACTCGCCGGCCAAGTACGGCATCCTGACCGAACTGCTGCCCCCCTCGCAGCTGGTCAAGGCCAACGGCTGGATCGAAGGGCTGACCATCTCGTCGGTGATTCTGGGCGTGCTGCTCGGCGGCCAGTTGGTCGGGCCGCGGATGGCCTCGGCGCTGCTAGGCGTGGACCTGCCGATGATCGACACCGGCATCGACACGCCCCCCGAGGCGGCGATCTCGGTGATGGTCGGGCTGTATGTCATCGCCGCGGCGTTCAACCTGAAGATCCCGCGCACCGAGGCGCCGCTGCAACCGCTGAGCATCAACGTGGTCGAGCTGGTGCGCGACTTCGGCCAGTGCAACGCACGGTTGTGGAACGACCGGCTGGGCCAGATCTCGCTGGCGACCACCACCCTGTTCTGGGGCGTGTCGGGCAACCTGCGCGTGATCGTCTTCGCCTGGGCCGCCGCCGCGCTGAGCTACGACACGACCAAGGCCTCGTCGCTGGTCGGCGTGGTCGCGATCGGCACCGCGGTCGGCGCGGTGGTCGCGTCGTTCCTGATGAAGCTGGACCGCGCGACCAACGTGATCCCGCTGGGCATCGCGATGGGTGTGCTGGTGATCGGCCTGAACGTGATCACCAATGTCTGGGTGGCGGCGCCGTTCCTGGTGATCCTGGGCGCGGTCGGCGGTTACCTGGTGGTGCCGATGAACGCGCTGCTGCAGCACCGCGGCCACAACCTGATGGGGGCCGGCCGCTCGATCGCGGTGCAGAACTTCAACGAGCAGGCCTGCATCCTCGGCCTGGGCGCGTTCTACACCGGCATGACCCGCGTCGGCCTGTCGGCCTTCGCGACCATCGCGGTGTTCGGCGTCGGCGTCGCCACGACGATGTGGTGGATCCGCCGCTGGCACCAGCGCAACAGCGTCGTGCACCGGGCCGAGGTCGAGCGCCTGCTCGCGATCGCCCGGTCAGACAGACACTGATGCACGCAGCGTCGGCCACGCAGCCTGCGGCCGCAGGCCGGCGCTGGCGGCCGGCACTGGCCCTGGTGCTGAACGCGCTGATCTGGGGCACCTCGTGGTGGGCGTTTCGCCAACTGCATGAGCAGGCCGGCCTGCACCCCCTGTGGACGACCGCCGGCATCTACCTGATGGCGGTGGTGGTGATCGCCGGCAGCCGGCCGGCGGCGGCCAAGCAGGTGCTGCGCACGCCGGCGCTGTGGCTGATCATGCTGGCCTCGGGCACCACCAACGCCACCTTCAACTGGGGCGTCACGGTCGGCGACGTGGTGCGCGTGGTGCTGCTGTTCTACCTGATGCCGCTGTGGGCCGTGGTGCTGGCGCGCGTGATGCTGCACGAGGCGCTGACCCGTGCCGCACTGCTGCGCGTGGCCATGGCCCTGGCCGGCGCGGCCATTGTGCTGTGGCCGCAGCCGGGCCACCCGATGGGGCCGCTGCAGCTGACCGACGCGCTGGGGCTGATCGGCGGCTTCAGCTTCGCGCTGAACAACGTGATGCTGCGGCGTGAATCGCAGCGCAGCGAGTCGTCCCGCGCGCTGGCGATGTTCTTCGGCGGCACCGTCGTGTCGGCCGCGCTGGCCATGGCGATCGGCGGGCCGCAGGTGCCGTTGCCGACCGTGCTGGCGCCTGGCTGGCTGGTCTTCGCGGTGCTGCTGGGCGGGCTGTTCCTGCTCAGCAACATGGCGCTGCAGTACGGCGCGGCGCGGCTGCCCGCCAACGCCACCGCGGTGATCATGCTGACCGAGGTGGTGTTCGCCTCGGGCTCGGCGCTGGCCTTGGGCGCCGGCACGCTGACACCGGCCCTGGCGCTGGGCGGCGCGCTGATCATCGGCGCCGCGGTGCTGGCCGCGTTGCGCCCCTGATGCGGGGCGTGGCTTTGCGCCGCGCTAGCATCGCCACCGCTTTCACGCGGAGACACCCATGAGCAGCATCTACGACTTCACAGCCCAGACCATCGACGGCAAACCCGTGGCCTTGAGCCAGTTCAAGGGCCAGGTGCTGTTGATCGTCAACACCGCCAGTGCCTGCGGCTTCACGCCGCAGTTCAAGGGCCTGCAGGCCTTGTGGGAGCGCTACGGCAAGCAAGGCCTGACGGTCGTCGGCTTCCCCAGCAACGAGTTCGGCGCGCAGGACCCCGGCAGCAACGACGAGATCGCGTCGTTCTGCGAGATGAACTACGGCGTCGACTTCCCGATGATGGCCAAGGTCGAGGTCAACGGCACTGGCGCCCACCCGCTGTGGCAATGGCTGAAGAGCGAGAAGCCCGGCCTGCTGGGCATCGAGATGATCAAGTGGAACTTCACCAAGTTCCTGGTCGGCCGCGACGGGCAGGTGCTCAAGCGCTACGCGCCGCAAGACGAGCCGGAAAAGATCGCGAAAGACATCGAGGCAGCGCTGGCGGCGTCCTGAGCGCGCGCGGTCAGGGCGGCGGCAACCACAGCCCGCCGTAGCCCGGCCGCAAACGGCCCTGGCGCGCCAAGGCCGTCACCAGCTCGTTGACGGTCTGGCGCGACAGCCCGGCCAGTGCCGCCAGCTCGGCTTGGGTGCTGCGCAGCCAGCGCCAGCCCTGCGCATCGGTGCGCAACACCCGCCCATCGCTTTGCAGCCGGGCCAGGGCGAGCGTCAGGCGTTCGATCGCGCTGGAGTGGCGCGCCGCCTCCAGCAAACGCAGGGTCTCGCCGTGGCGCCGCGCCAGTTCGGCCAGCAAGGCGCGCGCAATGCCAGACACGTCGTCCAGCAAGGTCGTGTAGGCCGCCGCGCCGAAGACCGCCAGCCGCGTGGGCCGGCGCGCCACCGCCTCGTAGCTCGACGGCACGCCGCTGGCAAACGATGCCAGCCCGAACAGGCGCGGGGCCGGCACATGGTCGACCACCGACACGGCCCCATCGACAGTCACGAAGCGGACCTCGATTTCCCCAGACAGCACGCCATACAGCGCAGTCGTCGGCTGCCCGGGCGAAAACACCACCGCCCCCCGCGGCCACGCGCGCACGACCACCAACCGGCCGAGTGCGGCCTGGGCGGCAGGCGGGATCACGACCCCGGGGAAATTGGCCGCCAGCAGGGCCATCAGGTCGTCGCGCATGCAGGGGTTCGGCGAAGTTCGTGCGCCGGTCGAGGCGGTGGCCCAATTGTCGACCACCCGACATTTCATGCCGCGCCCGACCGATAAGCTGCCTGCCATGCACACCGCGACGACCCCTCAGGCTTTCAACGAATTTGCCGGCCGCCCGCTGGCCGACCACCCGCTCGCCGCGGTCTTCGAAGGCTGCGTCGAGCGGCGCGACTATCCCGAGGAGCCGCTGTACGAAGTGCTGAGCCGGTTGATCGCGCGCTCGCCGCAGTTGCTGGCGCTGATGGACGCGGCCCCACCCACCCAGCGGCGCGCGATGCTGATCCTGGCGGCACTGCACGCCCAGGTGCTGGAGGCCGCCGACCGCGGCGCGCCGGCCTCGGCGCTGGCGGCCTACTACGCCAGCGTTGGGGGCCGCCGCGCGCCGGACGCTGCCTTGTCCGGCGCGTTGGAGGCCTTTGTGCAGACCCACGAAACGACCCTGCGCGCCGTGATGGCCAGCCACCGCACGCAGACCAACGAGGTGGGCCGCTGCACCGTGCTGTGGCCGGCACTGGCCGAGATCGCGCGCCAGTCCGGCCGGCCACGACTGGCGCTGTTCGACTTCGGCTGCAGCGCCGGCCTGAACCTCGGCGTGGACCGCTACCGCATCGCCTACCGGCAAGCGGATGAGGTGCGGCACGTCGGGCCTCACCACCCGGCCGCGCCCGAGCTGAGTTGCCGCGTGCTCAACCGGCCCCTGCCGCCAGCGCTGCTGGCCGATTCGGCTTGGCACTTGACGGCGCGCGCCGGCGTCGACCAGGCCACGCTCGATGTGCACAACGACCACGCGATGCGCTGGCTGCGCGCCTGCTTGTGGCCCAGCGACCAGGCGCGTGCCGACCGGCTGAAGGCGGCCGCGGCGTTGGCACGCGAGGCGCGCGACCCGGTGCACCAGGCCGAAGACGGCCTGGCGGTGCTGGACGACTGGCTGCGCCAGCTGCCTGCCGACACCACGCCGGTGCTGTTCAACAGCTGGGTGCTCGCCTATTTCGGCGACGAGGACCTGCGGCGCCACCGCGATCGCGTGCTGGCGCGCGTGCAGTCGCATGGCCTGTGGTGGCTGAGCGCCGAAGACGGTGAGCGCTGCCGCGCGACCACCGGGCTCGAGCCCCCGGCGTCACCGTTGCCCGGCGAGGCTCGCAACGAGGCCGCCAGCCACACCTTCTGGACCCTCAGCGCGCCCGGAGAAACGGCGCCGCGCCACCAACTCGTGGCCCGCTCGCACCCCCACGGCGCCTGGCTCGAATGGTGGCAGCAGGGCAGCTGACGCCGCGGCCATGGTCCGATAATCCGCCTTCCGATCCACCCGACCCAGAGCCCGCCCATGTTCGCCCACATCGCGCCCTACGCCGGCGACCCGATCCTGTCGCTGAACGAAGATTTCCAGAAAGACCCGCGCCCGGGCAAGATCAACCTGTCGATCGGCATCTACTTCGACGACGCCGGCAAGATCCCGGTGATGGAGTCGGTGCGCAAGGCCGAGGCCGTGCTGGCCGCCCACGTGGGCCCCAAGCCGTACCTGCCGATGGAAGGCGCGGCGAACTTCCGCGCCGTCGTGCCGAAGCTGCTGTGGGGCGAAGGCCACCCGGCGATCGCCGAAGGCCGCATCGCGACGATGCAGTCGGTGGGCTCCAGCGGCGGCCTGAAGGTCGGCGCCGACTTCATCAAGACCTGGTTCCCCGACAGCGCGATCTGGCTCAGCGACCCCACGTGGGACAACCACAAGGCGGTCTTCGAGGGCGCGGGCCTGACCGTCCACACCTACCCGTACTACGACAACGCCACCGGCGGCCTGCGCTTCGACGCGATGCGCGACACGCTGGCCACGCTGCCGCCCAAGAGCGTGGTGCTGCTGCACGCCTGCTGCCACAACCCGACCGGCGTCGACCTGACGAAGGCGCAGTGGGATGCGCTGATCCCCGTGCTGAAAGAGCGCCAGCTGATCGCCTTCCTCGACCTGGCCTACCAAGGCTTCGGCGACAGCATCGAAGAAGATGCTTACGCCGTGCGTGCACTGACCGACAGCGGCCTGTCGTTCTTCGTCGCGAACTCGTTCTCGAAGAGCATGAGCGTCTACGGCGAGCGCTGCGGCGCGTTGAGCGTCGTCTGCCCCAACGCCGCCGAAGCCGCGTTGGTGCTGGGCCAGCTGAAGTTCACCGTGCGCCGCAACTACTCGAACCCGCCACTGCACGGCGGCCAACTGGTGGCCACCATCCTCGGCACGCCAGAGCTGAAGGCCCTGTGGTTCAGCGAGGTCGACGCGATGCGCACCCGCATCCAGGCGATGCGCCAGCGCCTGCACGCGATCATCAGCGCCAAGGTCCCGGGCCGCGACTTCAGCTACTTCCTGACCCAGCGCGGCATGTTCAGCTACACCGGCCTGACCGTCGCCCAGGCCGACCGCCTGCGCGAGGAATTCGGCGTCTACGTGCTGCGCTCCGGCCGCATGTGCGTCGCCGGCCTGAACAACGGCAACGTCGAGCGCACGGCCGAGGCGATGGCGGCGGTGTTGGCCGGCTGAGCTACACAGCACCCAGACGAAGCGGGCCGTGAGGCCCGTTTTTTTTGACGATCACCGGTGTTGCCCGCACGCCCAAGCGAGTCGTCTCAGCATCAGGCTTGCCTCCAGCGCCTTTAAGACCCGGTTAATCCGTGCTGCCGATCATGGCGGCCATGGACTCATCAACCCGTGCTCTGCTCTCTCGGCGCCGATCGTGGCGGGGCCTCGCCGCCTGCGTCGTCGCCTGGCCCCTGCTCGTGACGGCCGGCACGCCGGCTGAGCAATTGGCGGCGTACAGCGCGGCGGCCCAGCGGCCGGCGCAGCCTCAACAAGGCGAGGCCTTCTTCGGGGCCAAGCATGGCCGCGAGTGGGCTTGCGCCAGTTGCCATGGCTCACCGCCCACGCGCCCCGGCCAGCACCGCGCCACCGGCAAGACCATTGCCCCGCTCGCGCCCGCTGCCGAGCCAGCCCGCTTCACCGACCCGGCGAAGACCGAGAAATGGTTTCGCCGCAACTGCAACGACGTGCTCGGTCGCGAGTGCAGTGCCGGCGAGAAGGCCGACGTGCTGGCGTGGCTGATGGGGCTCAAGCCATGAGCCACCCCTTCGTTTCACGCTGGATCGCCCGTCCCGGCCTGATGGCCCTGGCGCTCGCCACCCTGGCCTCGGCCGCCCGTGCCGACGACCATGGCGCGCGCGTGCCGCTGCCACCGGCCTATCTGCAAGAGTGTGGCGCCTGCCATGTGCCGTTCCCGGCGCAAAGCCTGCCGGCTGCCTCGTGGCAGCGGTTGATGAACGACCTGCCACGCCACTTCGGCACCGACGCTTCGCTCGACGCCGCCACCACCCGCGCGTTGGCGGACTGGTTGCAGGCGCATGCGGCCACCGGCCGCCGCGCCGCCGAGCCGCCGCAAGACCGCCTGACCCGCAGCGACTGGTTCGTGCGCGAGCACGACGAAGTGCCCGCCGCGCTGTGGCGCTCGGCCGCCGTCGGCAAAGCCACCAACTGTGCGGCTTGCCACACCCGTGCGGCCGAGGGCCGCTTCGGCGAGCGAGACATTCGCCTGCCCCGTTGAACCGGAGATCGAGATGACCGTTCCCACCTGGCCCGCCGGCCCCGCGAACACCGCCCCACCCGGTACCACCGAGGCCGCATCGCGCGTCCGCCCGATCCTGGTCTGGGACGCCCCGGTGCGCGTGATGCACTGGCTGATGGTGCTGAGCTTTGCCGGCGCCTGGCTCAGCGCCGAGAGCGAGCGCTGGCGGTTGGTGCACATCACGCTGGGCTACACGCTCGCCGGCCTGGTGGCGGCGCGCCTGCTGTGGGGCCTGGTGGGCACGCGCCACGCGCGATTCACGTCGTTCGTGCGCGGCCCGTCGGCGGCACTGGCCTACCTGCGCGGCCTGGCCAGCGGGCGCGCGCCGCACCACAGCGGGCACAACCCCGCCGGCGGCTGGGCGGTGATCGCGCTGCTGGCACTGGGCGCGGCAACCACCGCGCTCGGCTGGGCCGTCGAATCGGACCTCGGCGGCGAATGGCTGGAAGAGACCCACGAGGCGCTGGCCACCGGCATGCTGATCGTCGTCGGCCTGCATGTGCTGGGAGTGATCGCCAGCAGCCTGGCGCACCGCGAGAACCTGGTGCGGGCGATGGTCACCGGCCGCAAGCTCGGCCCGGCGCGCGACGCGATCGGCCGGCGCTGGCGCGGGCTGGCGGCCGCCGTCTTGATTTTGGTCATCTCGTTCTGGGCCTGGCAGTGGCAGAGTGCCCCGGTGCCGACCGAGAGAGGCTCGGCCCACGTCACCGCGCAAGACGACGACGACGATGACGACGATTGAGGCCGCCCATGCGCATCCTGCTGGCTGAAGACGACACGCTGCTGGGCGACGGCCTACGGGCCGGCCTGCGCCAGCTCGGCTTCCAGGTCGACTGGGTGCGCGACGGTGCGGCCGCCTTGCACGAGCTGCAGACCGAGGCCTACAGCGCCGCGGTTCTCGACCTGGGTTTGCCGCGGCTGGACGGCCTGGAGGTGCTGCAGCGCGCCCGCGGCAGCGGCATTGCCACGCCGATCCTGGCGCTGACCGCGCGCGACGCGTTGCCACAGCGTGTGCGTGGGCTCGACGCTGGCGCCGACGACTATGTGGTCAAGCCGGTCGACCTGAGCGAGCTGGCCGCCCGGCTGCGTGCGCTGGTGCGCCGATCGCACGGCCAGCCGCGCGAGCAACTGCAGACGAAAGACATCGTGCTCGACCCGGCCGCGCGCACGGTGACCCGCGCCGGCGAAACGGTGGCGCTGTCGACGCGCGAGTTCGACCTGCTGCACGCCTTGCTGCTCAACGCCGGCCGCGTGCTCACGCGCGACCAGCTCGAGCAGCGCCTGTATGCGTGGGGCCAGGAGGTCGACAGCAACGCGGTCGAGGTCCACATCCACCACCTGCGGCGCAAGCTCGGCAATGGTCTGATCGTCACGGTGCGGGGCGTCGGCTACACGCTCGGTGCGTGACCCGGAAAATGGCCATGCGCTCGCTGCAATGGCGGCTGGTGGCCGGTGTCACCGCGGCGGTCGGCGCGTTGTGGCTGGCGGCCGGCCTGTGGCTGGGCCTGGACGCGCGTCACGAGGTCGACGAGTTGCTCGACGCGCACCTGGCCCAGTCGGCAGCGCTGCTGGTGGCGCAGCAGGCCCAGCCGAACGACGATGACGATGACGACGTGCAGGTCGATGCGCCGATGCTGCACCGCTACGCCCGCCACGTGGCCTTTCAGGTGTGGCACGAGGGCCGGCTGGCGATGCGATCGCCGAACGCCCCGCTGCAGCCGCTGTCGACGATCGGCCAAGGTTTCGAGACCCGCCGCCTGGGCGATGCCGAATGGCGCCTGTTCGCCACCCGCGGCGCGGCGTCCGATGTGCAGGTCTACGTGGCCGAGCAGACAGCCTCGCGCAGCGAAGTGCAGCACGCGCTGCTGCGCGGCCTGCTGGCGCCGTTGGCGCTGGTCTTGCCCGCGCTCGCGCTCGCGGCGTGGGCGGTTGTGCGCGCGGGCCTGGCGCCGCTGCGCCAGCTGGGCGCGTTGCTGGGCGCCCGCCCCGCCGCAGCGCCCGGCCCGGTGGTGCTGCCCGGCGGGCCGCCGCCACGCGAGATGGCGCCCTTGCTCGCGGCATTGAACCAACTGTTCGAGCGCATCGCCGGCCTGCTCGAGGCCGAGCGCCGCTTCACGGCCGATGCGGCGCACGAGCTTCGCACGCCGATCGCCGCGATCCGCGCGCAGGCCCAGGTGGCGCTGGCGGCCGAACACGACGACGAGCGCCAGCATGCGCTGCAGGCCACGCTCGCGGGCTGCGACCGGGCCACGCACCTGGTCCAGCAGATGCTGACGCTGGCGCGGCTCGAATCGAGCGGCGAGATCACGCGCAACACGCTGGACCTGGCCGGCCTGGTGCGCCAGGTGGCGGCCGACCTCGCCCCTAGCGCGCTGGCCCATCGGCAACAGATGGCGCTCGACGGCGCCGATGCACCCTGCCCGGTGGCCGGCGACGCCGGGCTGCTGGCGGTGCTGCTGCGCAACCTGATCGACAACGCGATCCGCTACAGCCCGGTGGGCGCGCGGGTCGAGATCCGGCTCTCACCGGCCAGCGCCGGCCAGGGCGTGGCGCTGACGATCGAAGACAGCGGCGCCGGGCTGGACGCCGCGGCGCTGGCGCGGCTGGGCGAGCGCTTCTACCGCGCCGGCGACCAGGCGTCGCCGGGCAGCGGCCTGGGCTGGTCGATCGCGCGGCGCATTGCGCAGGTGCACGGCGTCAACCTCGAAGCCACCCGCTCGGGCCGGCTGGGCGGCCTGGCCGTGACGCTGGTTTGGCCGGTCGCCTGATCCGCCTGCTCAGCCGCTGCTGCGCCCGTCGCTCGCCGGCGTGCGCTCGATCAGCCCCCGCAGCCAGCGGTGCGCGGGGTCGTTGTCGCGCCGCAGGTGCCACAACATCTCGACATGGACGCGGCCCAGCTCGAACGGCAGCTCGCAGGTCACCAGCGCCTTCTCGAAGCCGGTGGCGCCAATGAAGCTCAACGGCAGCACGGTCAGCAGGTCGGACTGGCTGACCACCCGGCCGCCGGTGAAGAACTGGTTGACCGTCAGCACGATACGGCGCTGCCGGCCGAGCCCCGCCAGGGCCTGGTCGACAAACCCGTGCGGCCGGCCTGAAAAGCTGACCAGCAGGTGCCGGGCCTGGCAGTAGGCGTCCAGGTCCAGGGCCCCGGGTTCGGCCAGCGGGTGACCGCGCCGCATCACGCACACATAGCGTGTCTGCGACAGGCGCTGGTGACGCAGGCTCGCATCGGCGCCCTGGGCATCGACATGGGCGATCGCCTCGGGAAAGTAGCCGACCGCCAGGTCGCACTCGCCTTGCTCCAGCAGCATCCGAGGATCGCGGGTCGTCAGCGGCAGCACCCGCAAGTTGGCCAGTGCCCGCTGTTCTTCAATCGCCGTCACCAGCGGCGGCAGCAGCAGAGCGGCGGTGGCGTCGGCCATCGCCAGCCGCAGGTTGACGGCGTCTTGCTCGGGGTTGAAGGCGCTCGGCGCGAGCGTCTGCTGCAGACCGGCCAGCGCGCTGCGCACCTGCGGCCACAAGGCCTGGGCCCGGGCGGTGGGCTTCATGCCGTGGGCGGTGCGCTCGAACAAGGCCTCGCCGATGGCGTCGTGCAGGCGCTTGATGGCGTGGCTGACGGCCGGCTGCGTCATCGCCAGCACCTGGGCGGCGCGGGTCAGGCTGCCTTCGGCCATCACCGTGTCGAACACGCGCAGCAGGTTCAGATCGAGTGTGCGGAAGTTCATGGTTCAAGGTGATATGCACCATATATATACCTAACCTGAACAATATTCAGTAGACAGCAGTACGTACAAACCCTAGGATTGCACCATCTGATCCAACCCGACGCCGTCTGTACGGCGAGATCCCATGAGCACGCTGACCCGCCCCCACCCGCTGCATGCTGCCAAGGCCCACGGCCGCGCCGCTTCGCTGAAGCAGGTGTGGGGCCGGCAACTGGCCGATGGCTGGGCCCGCATCTGGGCGGCGCTCGAAACCACCGGCCGGCTGCATGCCGCCCCGGCGCTGCTGCAACAGGCCGAGCGCCTGCAGACCACCAACCCGGCCTTGGCCGCGGCGCTGCGCGAAGTCGCCCGTCCGCGCGCCGCCACCCCGTTCAACACAGCCGCCGGCACCCCGTCGGCTGTTCGCTGAGGCGCCGCCACCCGCGGCCCCAGCCCACTTCAGGAGTTTCACCATGACTGCCATCACTTCCAAGACCTTCACCTACGGCCCCACGTTCAACATTCCCCGTGGCGCCCGTGCCGCGGCCGACCTGTTCGTCGCCGCCGGCCGCCTGCTGGCCGGCCTGTTCACGCACCAACCGCAACGCAGCCAGGACATGTCGGCCGACGACGTGCGCCACCTGGCGATCTCGGTGCAGAACACCGACCCCGGCTTCGCGGCCGACCTGTTCGCCGCGCTGGCCCGCCACGAGAACGAGCAAGACCGCTGAGCGGCTGATTCAGGCCGGTTCGCCGGGCCGGTCGCGGCGCTTTCCTGCATCATTGGCAGGACGCCGCTTCCCGCACCGCGACCGCCCGCATGGGTCTGTTCCTCCTCAAGCGACTGCTGACCCTGCTGGCCACGCTGGCTGCCGCCTCGGCACTGATCTTCTCGGTGCTGGAGCTGCTGCCCGGCAACGTGGCGCAAGTGATCCTGGGTGATTCGGCCACGCCCGAATCGATCGCCGCCCTCGAAGCCAAGCTCGGGCTGCATCGCCCGGCGCTTGAACGCTACGCCGACTGGGCCGGCGGCTGGTTGCACGGCCACAGCGCCGTCTCGACCTCTTACGACACCCCCACCGCCACGCTGATCGCCGAACGGCTGCAGGTCACCTTGCCGCTGGCCGTGCTGGCGATGGTGCTGACCATGGCGCTGGCGTTGGCGATGGGCGTCTACGCCGCCTCGCACCACCGCCGCGCCGGCGACGTGGTGGTGATGACCCTGTCTCAACTCGGCCTGGCCGTGCCGAGCTTCTGGCTCGCAATCCTGCTGATCCTGGCTTTCGCGGTGAAGCTGCAATGGGTCAGCGCCGGCGGCTTCCCGGGCTGGACCGAGGCCGACGGTGGTGGCCTGTGGCCCGGCCTGCAGGCGCTGCTGCTGCCCGCGGTCGCCCTGGCCGTGGTTCAGGCCGCGGTGCTCGCGCGCTGGGTGCGCTCGTCGGTGCTCGACGTGATGCGCGACGACTACGTGCGCACCGCGCGCGCCAAGGGCCTGAGCCGGCGCGCCACCTTGTGGCGCCACGTGCTGCGCAACGCAATGATCCCGGTGCTGACGGTGATCGGCCTGCAGTTCGCCTTCCTGATCAGCGGCACCGTGGTGGTCGAGCAGGTGTTCGTCTTGCCGGGCGTCGGCCGCCTGGTGTTCCAGGCGGTGGCCAACCGCGACCTGGCGGTCGTGCGTGATGTCGTGATGCTGCTGGTCGCGATGGTCGTGGCCGTCAACTTCATCGTCGACCTGCTCTACGTGGCGATCGACCCGCGGCTGAAGGTGGCGCACGCGTGAGCGGCCGCGGCGTCTTGCAACGCGCGCTGGCGCACCGCAGCTTCGTGCTCGGCGGGCTGCTGGTGACGCTGCTGTTGGCCGCAACCGCGCTGTCGCTGGTCTGGCAACCCTGGCCGCCGGCCGAGATCGACATCAACGCGCGCCTGCAGGGCCCCAATGCGCTGCACTGGCTGGGCACCGACAGCCTGGGCCGCGACGTGGCGGCGCAACTGCTGGTCGGTAGCCAAACGTCATTGCTGGTCGGCGTGTTAGCCGTCGCGATCGGGCTCGGCGCTGGCGTGTTGCTCGGGTTGCTCGCCGCAGCGGCGCGCGGCTGGGTCGACGAGGCGGTGATGCGCCTGTCGGACTTCGGCTTCGCCTTTCCCGCGCTGCTGAGCGCGATCTTGCTGGCCGCCATCTACGGCCCCGGCCTGGTCACCGGCGTGGTGGCGATCGGCCTGTTCAACGTGCCGGTGTTCGCCCGCACCACCCGTGCGGCCGCGCTGCAAGTCTGGTCGCGCGACTATGTGCTGGCGGCGCGGGCGGCCGGTTTCGGGCCCTGGGGCATCACGCGCCACCATGTGTTGCCCAACATCGCCAACGTGCTGATCGTGCAGGCGACGGTGCAGTTCTCGACCGCGATCCTCGGCGAAGCGGCGCTGAGCTTCCTGGGCCTGGGCGCCCAGTCGCCGCGGCCCAGCTGGGGCCGCATGCTGGCCGAAGCGCAGACCCAGATGTTCCAGGCGCCGTCGCTGGCCGTATATCCTGGCGCCGCCATCGCGCTGGCCGTGCTGGGCCTGAACCTGCTGGGCGACGGCCTGCGCGACCTGCTCGACCCGCGCCTGGCCCGCTCGCGCTGACCTCACAAAAGAAGGAGTTCCATGCCCGTCTTCATCGTCGGCTTCGCCCGCTCTGGAACCACGCTGTGCCAACGCTTGGTGTCCGAGCACCTGGGCCTGCCCACCTTGCCCGAGACCCATTTCTTCGAGCGGCTGGACAAGTACCACCCGCGCGACCGCTTCATCTCGCCGACCAACGCACGCGGGCTGCTGCGCGAGTTGGCGGAGCTGCTGCCGATCGACCTGGCGAACTACCGCGACCTGCTGGCGATGGACCCGGTGCGCATCCGCGACCTGTTCCTGCGTCTGGTGGCCGAGCAGCTGGGCAGCCGCACCCAGGCGCTGCGTGGCCGCTGGCTCGAGAAGACACCGCTGCATGCGCTGTACGCACCCCGCATCGGCCGCATGTTCTCGCGCGCGCAGTTCATCTGCATGGTGCGCAACCCCGAGCTGGCCTTTGCCTCGCGGCGCGAGCTGAACGAGCCCGGCAAGGGTTGGGGCGAAGCCTGGCGGCCGATCGAGGCGCTGTGCGCCGAGTGGCGCGGGCTGATGGCCTCGATGCGGCAGTTCGAAGAAAAGCAGCCCGGCCGCGTGCTCTATGTGCGGCTCGAAGACCTGTCGGCCCGGCCCGGCCGCGAGCTCGGCCGCATCGCACGTTTCCTCAAGCTCGACAGCGACGACGCGCAAGGCGAGGTCGACGAAGACGCGCTGCTGCAGCCGTTCGAAACCTGGAAGGCCGACGCCTTGAAGCCGGCCGACCGCGACATCGCCGCCCGCGCCGGCCGCTCGCACCTGGACGACTACGACCGCTGGCGCGTGCAGACCTTGCTTGCGCCGGAGATGAAGACCTTCAAGTACAACGACCCCGGTGTCGTGGCGCCGGCGATGGACCCGCTGCACCGCAAGCTGGTCGAGTCGCTGGACTGGTACCTGAACCCCCGCTACTGACAGCCGCACCGGCCACACCATGGACACGCCGCTGCTCGAGGTCGACCAGCTGCGCATCACGCTGCCCGGCCCGCACGGCCCGGTCGAGGTGCTGCACGGCCTGTCGTTCACGCTCGGGCATGGCCAGACGCTGGGGCTGATCGGCGAATCGGGCTGCGGCAAGTCGCTCACCGCGCTGGCGGTGATGGGCCTGCTGCCCGAGGGCGCCCGGCGCAGCGGCCGGCTGCGGTTCGATGGGCAGCTGGTCGAGCCTGACGACGAAGATCAGTGGAGCCGGCTGCGCGGCGCGCGCATTGGCATGGTGTTCCAGGAGCCGATGAGTGCATTGAACCCGCTGCACCCGATCGGCCGCCAGATCGGCGAAAGCCTGCGCTGGCACCGGGGCGTGGGCGCCGGCGCCGCGCGGGCCGAGGCGCTGCGCCTGCTCGAGCGGGTGCGCCTGCCGCAGGCCGCGCGCCGGCTCGACGCCTACCCGCACGAGCTGTCGGGCGGGCAGCGCCAGCGTGTGCTGCTGGCCATCGCGCTGGCCTGCGGGCCGCAGCTGCTGGTGGCCGACGAGCCCACCACCGCGCTCGACGCCACCGTGCAGCGCGAGGTGCTGGACCTGATCGCCGAGCTGGTGGCCGAAAGCCGCATGGCGCTGCTGCTGATCAGCCACAACCTCGCGCTGATGGCGCAGCGTGTCGAGCGGCTGATGGTGATGTACGCCGGCCAGGTGGTCGAGCAGGGCCCGACCGAGCGCCTGTTCGCCGCGCCGCGCCACCCCTACACCTGCGGGCTGTTCGCCGCGCGCCCGCGCCGGGGCCAGGCGCGCAACGAGCCGCTGGCCACCATCCCCGGCCGCGTGCCGGCGCCGGGCGAGCGGCCGGTCGGCTGCGCGTTTGCCGAGCGCTGCACGCACGCGCAAGCCGATTGCCGCGCTGGCCCACCGGCTGAACACGCCCTGGCCGATGCCGGCCACGCGCTGCGTTGCCTGCACCCCGTCGGCATTGGCGAGGCGGCCGCGTGACCGCGCCCCTGTTGCAGGTCCAGCAGCTGTCGCGCCATTTCCGGCTGCCGCGCGAGCGCTTGGCGCAGCCCGCCCCGGTGCTGCAGGCGTTGGACGATGTCAGCTTCACCCTGAGCGCAGGCCGCAACCTGGGCGTGGTCGGCGAATCGGGCTCCGGCAAGTCGACGCTGGCCCGGCTGGTGATGGCCCTGGACCAGCCGACGGCAGGCACCGTTCACTTTGAAGGGCAGGATCTGCACCGCCTGGACGCACCCGCCTTGCGCCGGGCCCGGTTGGGCTTGCAGATGGTGTTCCAGGACCCATACGGCTCACTCGACCCGCGGCGCCCGGTCGGCCGCTCGGTCGCCGAGCCGCTGGCGCTGCTGCCGCCGATGCCGCTTGCCGAGCAGGCCGAGCGGGTGGGCGCGATGCTGCAGGCGGTCGGCTTGGGCCCGGCCGATGCGCAGCGCTACCCGCACGAGCTGTCGGGCGGCCAGCGCCAGCGCGTGGCGATGGCGCGGGCCCTCGTCACGCGGCCACGCCTGATCGTGGCCGACGAGCCCGTCAGCGCGCTCGATGTGTCGGTGCAGGCCCAGGTGCTGAACCTGATGCGCGAGCTGCAGCAGCGCTTTGGCGTCAGCTACCTGTTCATCAGCCACGACCTGACCGTCGTGCAATGGCTGTGTGACGACCTGCTGGTGCTGCACCACGGCCGGGTCGTCGAGCAGGGCGAGACGGCCGCGGTGCTGAACGATCCCCGCCACCCGGTCACGCAGGCCCTGGTGCAGGCCGCGCGCGACGGGGCGGGCCTGTGACGACGCCATGGCCGCGCTTGCGGCACCATCACGTTTCCCCAGTGGGAAGGAGCCGACCGATGAACCGAACCCGATATGCCCTGGCCACGGCCGCACTGGCCGCCAGCGCGGCACTGCCTGCCCCGGCACTGGCCCAGCCCGGCAAGACCAGTGCCGTGATCGGCATGGTGCTGGAGCCGACCGGGCTGGACCCGACGGTCGCGCCGGCCGCGGCGATCGGCGAGGTGGTGCACTACAACGTGCTCGAAGGGCTGATGAAGGTCAACGCCGACGGCGGCGTCTCGCCGCTGCTGGCCGAGGGCTGGGCGATGGACCCCGACGGCAAGAGCTACACCTTCCGGCTGCGCCACGGCGTGCGCTTTCACGACGGCGAGGCCTTCGACGCCAGCGACGTGAAGTTCAGCTTCGAGCGCGCCAAGGCCGAGGGTTCGACCAACAAGCTGAAGAAGGGGCTGTTCGACAACATCACGTCGATCGCCACGCCCGACCCGTACACGGTGATCCTGACGCTGGACCACGCCGACGGCAACTTCCTGTTCCGCCTGGGCGAGAACCCGGCGGTGATCCTGGACCCGAAGAGTGCGGCCACCACCGCGTCGCGCCCGATCGGCACCGGCCCCTACCGCTTCGAAGACTGGAAGAAGGGTGTCTCGGTCACGCTGGTGAAGGACCCCGGTTACCGCAACGCCGCAGCGGTGAAGCTGAACAAGGTGACGTTCCGCATCATCAACGACGCGGCCGCGCAGGTGGCTGCCTTGCTGGCCGGCGATGTCGACGCCTTCCCCCGCGGCCTCGCAACGCAGAGCCTGATCCAGTTCAAGGCCGACCCGCGCTTCAGCGTGACCACCGGGTCGACGGCGGGCAAAGGGATCCTGGCGATCAACAACAAGCGCAAGCCGTTCGACGACGTGCGCGTGCGGCGCGCGCTGGCCCATGCGATCGATCGACGGGCTTTCATCGCCGGCGTGCTGGACGGCTTCGGCCAGCCGATCGGCAGCCACATGGCGCCGACCGATGCCGGCTATGTGGACCTGACCGGCGTGACGCCTTTCGACCCCGAAAAATCGAAAGCGCTGCTGAAAGAGGCGGGCGTGAAGACGCCGCTGGACGTGACGCTGACCCTGCCACCGCCGCCCTATGCACGCCGCGGCGGCGAGGTGATTGCGGCGCAGCTGGCCAAGATCGGCGTCAACGCGAAGATCGAAAACGTCGAATGGGCGCAGTGGCTGTCGGGGGCCTACAAGGGCAACTTCGACCTGACGGTGATCAACCACGTCGAGCCGCTCGACTACCTGATCTACACCGACCCGAAGTACTACTACGGCTACGACAGCAAGGCTTTCCGCGACCTGGTGGCCAAGCATGCCGCCAGCACCAACCCGAAGGAGCGCAGCCAGCTGTTCGGCGACATCCAACGCCAGCTGGCGCAGGACGCGGTCAACGTCTACATCTTCAACCCGACCCAGGTGGTGGTCGCGAAGAAGGGGCTGAAAGGCCTGTGGGCCCACTCACCGATCTTCGCCAACGACCTGGCTGCGCTGCACTGGGAGTAGCGCCGGCCCGAGGGCGGCACGCGTTGCACGCCCCCAATGAACAAAGCCGCCAGGGCGAACCCAGGCGGCCTTGAAGGGGTGGGATGGTGCAGCCTGCAGACTGCACCGATCGACTGCTTACGGTGCCACGGCGGGCTTGGTGCCCTTGGTCGGGGCGGCGCCGGCCAACACGGCGGTCCACGTGCCGTGGTTGATGTAGGCACCGTCATTGGCGCGATAGACAGTCCAGGTGGCGTCCTTGTTGACGACCCAGGTGAACTCGGCGCCAAAGCCTGCGCCCACGCCGTACGAGCCCATCACATAGCCGGCGGCGGTTTCGCCCTTGCCCTTGCCTTGCGGGCCACCGACGGCGGCGTTCGTGCCCGCGCAGTCGAGGTTGGTCCAGGTACCCGTCGCGCCCGTGCCGACCTTCGTCAAGCCGGTCATGCCGTCGCAGTAGCCGTCGAACTGGATATTGGACGGAACGCCGGCGTGTGCCGCGCCGACAGCGCCCAGCAGAGCCAGCAAAGAAACGATCTTGCTCTTCAACATAAGTGTGCTCCGGAAGTTTGTGTGGACTAGGGTGTCCCGCCGCCTCGACGCAAGTGCCAACTAACTGCTGGATTTCTTGCAACGTGTTGAGTGGGTAAGTGATTGTGTGAGGGGGCTTGAAAACGTTTATATCCCTCGTTCAAGGGGTCCCGGGAAGACCCTTGGTTCATGCGTTCTAGGGGGCTGACGCGGCGTCAGGCTAACGCTTCAGATCAGCGGTATTGATCACATCGACAGCCCCTTGCCGACCGGCCACGCCTCGTTGTCGGCGAAGATCAAGGCCTTCGCTTCATGGGCGCTTGCACGCGCCCGCAGACCGAGATCCCATGGCCGCCTTGCATCAACTGAACGCCTTCGAACTGTCCGCGGCCTATGCCGCCCGCCGACTGTCACCCAAAGAGGTGACGCAGGCTTTGATCGATCACATCTCGCAGTGGGAGCCTCATATCTGCGCACTGTGGCAACACGAGCCCGAGCAGGCACTAGCCCAGGCCGAAGTGGCCGAAGCCCGCTGGGCCCGCGGCACCCCGGCGAGCCCGCTGGACGGCGTGCCCGTCACGTTGAAAGAGAACATCGCGACGCGCGGCGTGCCGGTGCCGCTGGGCTGCGCGGCCACCGAGTTGCAACCGGCCGCCGAAGATGCGCCCCCCGCCGCGCGGCTGCGCGAAGCCGGCGCGGTGTTTCTCGGCAAGACGACGATGCCGGACTGGGGCATGTTGTCGTCGGGCTTGTCGAGCTTTCACAAGCTGGCGCGCAACCCGTGGAACCTGGCCAAGAACCCCGGCGGCTCCAGCGCCGGTGCCGGTGCCGCGGCGGCCGCCGGTTACGGCCCGATTCACCTGGGCACAGACATCGGCGGCTCGATCAGGTTACCCGCGCACTGGTGCGGCGTGGTCGGCTTCAAGCCGAGTCTGGGCCGGGTGCCGATCAAGCCGCCCTATGCCGGCCGGGTGGCCGGGCCGATGACCCGCAGCGTCACCGACGCGGCGTGGGCGATGAGCGTGCTGAGCCGGCCCGACTGGCGCGACGCGATGAGCCTGCCGGCCCAACCCATCGACTGGCTGGCGCTGGCGCGCGACGCGCGTGGCCTGCGCATCGGCCTGTGGCTCGATGCGAGCTGGGGTGACGCGCTGCTGCCCGAGGTGCGCGCCGCGGTCGAGGCGGCGGCGGCCGCCTTCGAGCGGGCCGGCGCCACCGTCGTGCCGATCGCGCCGGTCGGCACCCGCGCGATGGTCGACGGGCTGGACCGCTTCTGGCGCATGCGCTCGTGGCTGGACTACCGCGCACTGCCGCCCGAGCGGCAGGCCCTGGTGCTGCCCTACATCCGCCATTGGATCGCCAGCGGCGAGCGCCTGAGCGGCGAAGAAGTCTTCACCGGCTACAGCCAGATGGGTGCCCTGCGTGACGCCGCGGTAGCCGCGCTGCAAGGGCTGGATGCGCTGATCTCGCCCGTCAGCCCCGACGTCAGCTTCGCCGCCGAACAAGCCAGCCCACGCAACGACTCCGAGCGGCCGTTCGAGCACATCGCCTACACGGTGCCGTTCAACTTCAGCGAGCAGCCGGCGATCTCGGTGCCCGCGGCCATGTCCAGCGACGGGCTGCCGATCGGGCTGCAGATCGTCGGCCATCGGCACGACGACCTGGGCGTGCTGCGCGTGGCCCGCCTGTGGGAGCAACTGCGCGGGCCGCTGCCCGCCGGCCCGACGCTGCCGCGCTGAAGAGCGGGCCGGCGCATCCACTACAGTTGGCGCCATGACGCTGCCGACCGCCTCGCCCCGGCTCGTGGACCCACGCGACAACCGCCTGGGCACCGCCTCGCACGAAGCGGCCGACCGGGTCGAGACGGCCTTGTGGCGGATGATGACCTTCTTCGACGCGCCGCTGGCCGACCTGGAAGCGGCACAGTCGGCCGACCCCGGTTGGGCCTTGCCGCGGGTGATGCAGGCGGGCTTCCTGCTCAGCCTGACCGAGCCGCAGCACCAGGCCGAAGCGCAGCGCCTGCTCGACACCGCCGAGCCCTTGCTGCAAGGCGCACCGGCGCGTGAACGGGCCCATTTCGAAGCCCAGTGCGCGGTGGCCGAAGGCCGCTGGCAACACGCCTGCCGCGTGTGGGACGAACTGCTGCTCGAACACCCGCGCGACGCACTGGCGCTGCAATGGGCGCAGCTGTGGGACTTCTACCGCGGCGACGCGCTGAGCCAGCGCCTGCGCCCGGCGCGCGCGCTGCCCGAGTGGAGCGAGGCCGATCCGTTGTTCCCCTGCGTGCTCGGGCTGTATGCGTTCGGGCTGGAGGAATGCAACCTCTACCCGCAGGCCGAAGAGGCCGGCCGGCGCGCCGTGGCCGGCGATGCGCGCGTGCCCTGGGCCGTGCACGCCGTGGCGCATGTGATGGAGATGCAAGGCCGCTTCGAAGACGGCGCGGCCTGGCTGCGCCAGCACCAGCCGGGTTGGGCCGAAGGCAACGGCTTTGCCGGCCACTTGTGGTGGCACATGGGCCTGTTTCGCCTCGAAGCGCTGGACGTGCCGGGGGTGCAGCGCCTGATCGACGCGCACCTGAGCGGCCCGGCCTTGCAGATCACCTTGCAGCGGCTGGACGCGGCCGCGCTGCTGTGGCGCATGCACCTGCTGGGCATCGACGTCGGTGCGCGATTCGTCGAGCTGCTGCGTGACTGGACACCGCGCGACGAAGACGCCGGCCACCACGCGTTCAACGACCTGCATGTGCTGATCGCGCTGATCGGTGCCGACGAACTGCTGCGCGCCGAGAGCTGGATCGCGCGCTGCGCCGCCCGCGCCATGACCCCCGAGGACGCACGCCGCAGCAACCACGCGGTCGCGCGCGAGGTCGGCCTGCCGTTGATGCGCGGCCTGCTGGCCTTTGCCCATGGCGACGCCGACACCGCGGTGGCGGCGCTGCACACCGCGCGTGGCCAGGCGCAACGCATCGGCGGCAGCCATGCACAACGCGACCTGATCGACCAGACGCTGCTGGCAGCCTCGGTGCGCGCCAGCCATCGCCACGTCGGCCGGGCCCTGCTGAACGAACGCCGCCTCGCCAAGCCGATGACGCCGCTGACGCGCCACTGGGCCGACCAGCTGGGCTTTCCGAGCTAACGCAACAGGTCAGCGCACGTGTGCGCGGCCCAACCAGGCGGCACCGCGCACGCCGGACGAATCGCCATGCAACGCGGGCTTCAGCTGCGTGTGCAGCGGCTGGCCCGCGGCCCCGGCGGCGAAGACATGCCGGCCCCAGAGCCGAGGCACGGCGTCGTACAGGCGCGCCAGGCGCGACAAGCCACCGCCGAGCACGATGACGTCGGGGTCCAGCAGGTTGATCACATGCGACAGCGCGCGCGCCAGGCGCTCGGCGTGGCGCTCGAGCGTGGCCTGCGCGGCAGGGTCACCGGCGGCGGCCAGCGCCGCGATGTCGCTCGCCGTTGGACCGCCCGGCTGCGGCTGGTGGTCACGCGCCAGGCCCGGGCCGCTGAGCAGCATCTCGATGCAGGTCGACTGGCCGCAATAACACGGCCAGCGCGGGTCGGCCGCGGTGGACCACGGCAGCGGGTTGTGACCCCATTCACCAGCCAGGCCGTTGGGGCCCGTGAGCACCCGGCCGTGGACCGCGATGCCACCGCCGACGCCGGTGCCCAGGATCACCGCGAACACCACCGCCGCGCCGGCCCCCGCGCCGTCGGTGGCCTCGGACAAGGCCAGGCAGTTCGCATCGTTGGCCAGCGCCACCGGCTGACCCAGCGCCGCTTCGAGGTCGCGCTGCAGCGGCATGCCGTTCAGGCAGGTCGAGTTGGCGTTCTTGATCAGGCCCTCGGCCGTCAGGCTGCCCGGTGTGCCGGCGCCGACGGTGGCGGCATGCAGGCCGAGTTCCTGTCGGGCCTGACCGACCAGCGCGGCCACGGCAGCGACGGTGGCGTGGTAATCGCCGGCCGGCGTGGGCACCCGGCGGCGCCAGCGTTCGGCGCCGTCCGGCCCGAGCACGATGGCTTCGATCTTGGTGCCGCCGAGGTCAACACCGATGGCGCAGCCGGATTGCAGGAACGTGCTCGACATCGTCATGGGACAGCACCAAAGAAAACGGCTCCCGGTGGAAGCCACGGGGAGCCGTTCATGTGTTTGGTGGCCTGGGGCTCCATCACATCCGCCCATGAAACGTTGCACCCCAGCGACATCCTTACCCGCCAAGTTACCCACATCGGAGTAGGGCTAACGGGCCGGACTGGCTGCATCGTCTATCCCGCCCGGAGGTTGATGAAGCCGGGCCGCGTGGCCAACGTGGAGTAGCGATGGAGTAGGTGATTGACCAAGCTACTTCTAAGACGCATCAAGCCTACGCAGTCCTTGGGCAACTTGTCCAGCTGGTGACTCAAGAAGCGCTTGCAGCAGATCGCCACAGAAGCCAATTGCCCCTCGATCGGCCACGGGCCCAGAACTTCGATCGCGTCCGACACGTACGGCGTACGTCTTGTGGGGTCGCCGGAGGCCAGGAAGTCTTTCGTCAGCTCAACTGGCACCTCCGCTGCGAGCAGAAACCGGTGGCTGCGCGGCTTGCGCTGAGCGTGATCGCAATCTGCGCCAACCTCGACAAGGAGAGGACGCACCCGTGCGCTGACCTCTTCCTTCCGGGCAAGCAACTGCGGCCTCTTCTCGTCGGTGCCGCTCAAGCGGATCGGGTCGTGAAGAACTTCCTTCCACAAGAAGGTCGCCCATCCCTCTTCAAGTCCAGCCTCCTTCAAGAATTGCTCACTGGGACGGAGTACCAAGCCTCTTGAAACTCCGGCTGGGGCAGCACCGGCAAGCAATTCGACCTGAAACAGGCGATTGATCCGCGCGATCGTTTCGGTCGGAAGCGTTGCCGGCCCAGCCTTTACTCGCGCCGAGAGCTCAGCTCGTACCGCGTCCTCGGCTGCGGCGCTACTCTTGGCAGATCTCAAGTGGTCAAGGACTAGGTCCAAAAGCCCCTCGGTAAGAGCACTGAGCGGATCCTCCTTCGCGTTCTTTTGGCCAATAGCCTCGACGGCGATGGTCGAAAGGAGATCCGCAAAGGCTCCAGCGTGATCGCCGGCGGATAGTTGCCTCGCTTCAGAATAGAGTTCCTTAAACGTATTTGACGCAGCTTCACTGAGCAACGTTTCCCAGGCGCTGGCTACGCCAACAGACCCTGAACTTTTGATAACCTTCTCAAGCGAGTCACCCAGTTTTTCGGAGAGTTCCGCCTGTTTCTCAATATGGGCGCGGAGACCCAAGTTTGCTGCCTCGGCGTCCTTGCCATTAGTTAGGGGAATCAGCTCGCCCTTACCCAGGTAGGTAACCAGAGACGGCAAAGGAATATTTTGCTGCTCCAACTGCCTCTCGACTTCGGGTTTTATTTCATCGAACTTGTCTGAATAGCTGGTCCAGAACACTAGGCAGTACGGGCCGGAATCCGCAGAAATTGCGCTACCGAGTGCTTTCGTGATAATCGACGCCAAGTTTTTTGGATCAAAGCCCGCAGCATCCAGCAGATTAATGTCCACAAAAACAAGTCGCAGGTGGCCATAGCCTCCTTTCGGCGGCGGAGGAACCAGCTCACCGGTATCGTATAAGTGCGCACTGCACGCGATGCCTTGAGCTGCAAGGCCATTGACGATGGAAATCAGCTCCAGGCTGTTGTTGTCAATCGCGATCGCTCTGACGGGTGAAAATATCATTTCGTCCCCCCAAATCGGAACACCACGGCGGCTCCATCGTAGACATCCGCCAACTCAAGTTCGTCGGCGAGCTCCTTCGCGCTAGTTACCTCCAGAGCTCCGCCACAGATCTCCATGGTTTGGTCTGCGAAGTAGAGCCCAAGGCCCATACCGCCCGGGCGGGTTGAAATGAAGGCCTGGGTTGCTTGGTCTTTCGAGATTGCGAATCCGGGTCCGTTGTCAACCACCGCAACCAGACCACTCTCCGTGCTCGCATTCCAAGCTGTTCTTACCGCCACCGCGGGTTTGTGATTCGGCTCGTCGTCCCGCCGAATCCGACACCAGTAGAGGGCGTTGTTGATTGCGTTTGCGATGGCGCTTACAAGCAGGTTGCTTGGTGCCTTCACCTTGAAGTCAGGATCCTCGGCGACAAGGATCGGCGCGCTCCAGGCGACGCTGTGACCCGCGAATCGCGCCTCGTAGAAGCTAACTGCCGCCTTGACAGCCTTGCTGATCATTAGCTGACGCGCAGGTTCCTTGCGAAGCAAGGGACCGATCTCCTTCAGCAAAGATTTGAGATGGTTCAGCTGGGCGGCCGCGGAGTCGAATGCCTTTGTATCAATTGCCTTCGCTACACCTTCTACAGCCCGTTCGACCTCGTGCACAACAAGTGCCAGGTTCAGTCCCGAGGAGCCTGCGGCAACCATGACATCGCGCATCTTCTCAAACTCGTTCTCAATCGCCCGAATGTCTGTGTCGAGCGAGACGGAGAGCTGCTTGTCTTTCGAGATTGCCTTCTTTACATTTTCAAGGGCCGTCGTCAGCCGGATCGGCGGAGCCTCCGGATCCGTGCCCTTCAGCGCAGCGACTAGCTTCATTCGATCTTCAGCATGCAGGCGCTCGAAGTGATCGAATGCGCTCAGCACGGCTCGTCGAAACCTACGGAACACCTCGTTCTCGTTGAAGCCCTCCCGATTGGTCTTCTCTGTGAGGCCATCGCTGGTGGCGCTGCTAATCTCGATTCCAGCGATGACTGAGTTGGTTCCAAATTTCCCTGCCGGCCGGTTGATGCGCCTGACGTTTAGGCCCAGCCAATCATCGGTACGTTCACCGTAAGTGAAGACGCGAACGCCATCTCGGTAAATGCGCACCCCGGTTTGATCATCCAACCACATGGTCAGCTGCTGTTGAGCACCTGATGCACCCGATGCCTTCAGCACTTCCGCGCGTCGAAAGTATCCATAGAGGACGCCTCGCACGGGACCGATGCCGTGAAGATCTGTTGGCTGAAGTGTCACCCGTTCCCGGTCTCCAGGAGCTTCGTACTCGCCTGCCTCCTCAGGAAGCAACAGCAAGGATGTGTTGTCAGACGAGAGCGTCCGGAACTTAAGGTCCTTCCAGTTGGGCGGTCGGAAGTCATAGCGCCAGCTGTAGCGCCCCTCGGCATCGAGGTCGAACTGGAAGTACCAGGGCGCACTCTCAAGGAACTGACTCAGTGAGAGGGTGTCGGCAAGCTCGTCTTCGCGGCCCGGGACCTTCAGCTCGACATGGAAGTTGTCCGGGGTCGAGAAGGGGCTTGCAAGGCTCGTGATCAGTCGCTGCATCCTACGGACATCACCACGCGACCATACCTCCCGACTTAGGGCTCCGATTTCGATGCGCGTTCCCGTCTGGCCGTCTGAGAAGACTTTGCCGACCTCCCTGGACAGCACCGTGGCCGACAAATCCTGCATGAGCGGGCCTTGACTGATGAGTTCCTCAAGATCGAGATGGACTTCATACTCAGGCTCTCCTGCCTTGCGCGTGATCAGGTGCAGCCGCCGACCAAGCTTGAACGCGGCGAGACGGCCAACCCCCTTTTCTCCCAATGGCAGCCGCCCATACTTCGGTGATCGGATGGCACGAGCAGCGCGCTTGGCACTATGGCCGATGAACAGCCAACCCTGCTCAATGCGCTCAATACCCATGCCGTGGCCGTCATCCACCACCACGATGCGACCAGCCTTGCCCGCGCTGATGCTGAGCGTGACCACGACGTTGTTTGCGTCCGCGTCATAGCTGTTCTTGACCAGCTCAAAAACGGCAAGCTTTTCATCGCCGATCAGTTGATGTCCGAGCAGCGCCAGAACATGACTGGCAGCCTTGACCGGCAGCCGATATTCTTTGTCCGTCTGAGACATGATTCATTCCTTTCGGGAACGTCTTCCCGTTGTTGCCCCGGGAATCGACATCTCGACTGGTCCGGTGACTCGTGCCGCCAGGAACCCACGCACTTCGCGGGTCAAGTCATCAAGCGGCAGCTTCCGTGGACCTGTCAGTGCGCATTCCCAGATTGTGAGAACCCGCCAGCCTGCTTCATTCAGGGCCGACGATGCTTCCATGTCCCTGCGCACATTTCCGGACAACTTGCTGCGCCAGAAGTCCGGTCGCGTGGCTGGCAGTTTGAAGGAGGGGCAATCAGCGTGACAGTGCCAAAAGCAGCCGTGGACAAAGACAACGGCAGAGTGCTTGGGAAATACCAAGTCGGGAGTGCCAGGAAGACTACGCATGTGCAGGCGGTATCGCAGGCCGATGGCGTGGAGCGCCTTCCGAACTATCACCTCAGGCTTCGTGTCCCTGCCTCGGATTCGACTCATGTTCAGCCGACGTTGCTCCGGTGACAGCACGTCTGTCATGGCGAACCGCAAGCGTCCTTGATGATGGACTGCAGTGCCTCGCCGATGCGCTCTATCGGCGTGCCTGGAATCAGCGCGATAGCGCCAAACTGGAACGCGCCGCGATAGGCAGGATGGAAGAACCTTGCGGGTGCAGGTGTCTCCTGAAAGCTCGTAGTTGGCGTCGCGGGAAGATGAGGCGTCAGCACGTATGCGGCGCGCACCACGCGACGCACTCCCGCAACATCATCGTCTTCAACGATCGCGTCCCGATACATGTGGATTGATGCGATGGCATCGTTCAGAGCCTCTTCGACCCGGTACTTAGCGTCGAGCACTATCAGCGTTGGTTCATCTCGCCCCTGTGCACCGTAGGCGGAGATCACCAAGTCTGGCGTCATTGTGCGTGTGAAGGATCCGCGCCCATCAGCCTCAAGCCAGTACTCACGGAACGAGCGCTGAAAGTGAATCCGGACGCTTCCAGCGACTTCAATGCTGGAAGCATGGGATCGAATGGTCAACGCTCCGCCTCCAGACTTTGTGAAAATGTCCCGGCTGACTGGCGCTCCACCAAAAATGAGGCCAGCCGCCCGGGCGATGCGCAGGTAGCACCAGACCTCATACAGGTCGAACGTACGAGCGAGCGGGACGTTCAAGAAGTCCCCCTGTATGTTTGCGATCCCGCGACTGATGTCCTGCCATAGCGCATAGAAGGACCGATAGGCAGGATCCCGGCGGAACACTGAAGTGAGGCGAAGAGCGATCGGTGCCGTACCCACGTCAGCAAATGCGGGTAGATCGATCAGCTTTTGAACACGTTGGGAGAGCGAGCGGCACCTCCGTGCCCACTTTGCACACTCACCCTGCCGCTCTGGCTCGCCCTCTTTGACGCCTCGCAGTAGTACGTCTGCAGTGTCCGCCAGCCAACCTGCCCACAGGCGCAGGCTTCCGACCACCTGTCGGTTCTCTGGAGTGTCCGCGGTCGTGAAGCGCCGCTTTGTTTGAATGGTCGCCGGGAGCGCCCCATTCAAGGCCTCCGGAAGAACCGACGGCCCAGGGGACTCCTTCAAGATGCGGCCCCTTCGAAAGGATCTCGCCACGTCTTCCGGAGTAGCCCGGATTGCCTTGTAGTACGGGAGGGTTGCCTGGTCCGCGTCAATCCGCTGCCTGGGCTTGCGGGCGATTTCTTGTACGACCTTTTCAAGCTGAACTATGCGCGAGCGTAGAAATTCGAGGCGCGCGATAGGTGGCCTATGAACACCATCGCCCCTCCCTACGCCAAACCTGAAGCCACTCAGTGCCAGCAACGAGAAGGAGTCTTCAAGAATGTCGCCAACCATCTGGTCGAAGCATTCGCGAGAAAGCTTTCGCTCCTCCGGGTCAGTAAGAAACTGAAGTTCGATCGTCGATCGCCCCGGCACCCGAACGGCCGCTTCTACGAACCCGGCGTAGAAGCCGGGCGACCACCTCCAGCGAGCCAAGTCAGTCCGCCCCGTGCGCAACGCTGCAAGGGGCTGATCGTCGATGTCCAACTCAGCGCGTCCACAGCCGGTTCCCTCCAGTTCAAGGAGGTAGTTACGAGCTTCTTGGATAGCACCCGCAGGCAGCGGCGCTGGATCGGGCCATAACTTCCAGCGTGCGCCACCCCTCTCGTCGATCAGGTGGAGGACAGTCACGTCAGCGCGACGCCTGGAATGAGCCGAAGTCGTCCAGATCGACCAGGAGCCTGTCGATCAGCTTGAAGGCCTTTCCCTCCGACGCAACCAAGCCGCGCAAGGTGTGAAGCATCGGACGCTGTCGCTCAGACCCGCGAAGCTTCACGAGTACCTTTTGTACAAGCAGGTCATCCAGCACGAGGTCTGCGGACTGGCCCAGGGTAGACGTGGCAAACGCCATGTACCGTGCGACTTCTTCGCCGACCCGATACCCAAACGCTTGCGAATGCGGAGACAACACCGCGTGAATCTTCACAAGTGGGCCGGCGCATAGTTCAACCGCGGTCTTGAGGGCGCCGTCCCGCCCAGCCAAGCTCGCGAAGAACCCTTCGAGGTCGACTGTGGACATGTCGATGACCTGTGCTCTGTCGAGCACCTTGTCGCTTATGCCATGCGTCGTCTCATCCACATTGACTGTTCCGATGATGTACAGGTTCGGCGGCATGGGCATCGCGGCCGGAACCGCAATCCCGTTGGAACCTTCCATTGGAACGCTGCTCGTGTGTAAACGAAGCAATTCGCCCGGCGTCTCAATGCACGATAGAACGTCGGCGAAGTAGTACTCGACACGGGCCAGGTTCATCTCGTCCAGAACGACGAAAACGGGGGAGTCCGGGTTGGCTGTTGCGAGAAGCGCCGCCTCCAGAAACGTTGGAACGAGAAACTTTCTGGTGAGTACGTCCGGATATCCGGTTAGCCCGGCTGGGTCCGTCCAGTCCGGGCGGACCGGGCAGGTGAACAGGAAGGGGTCGCGTTCGGTCATCGACTTGACGCCATGGACCGCGCGAGCGTACTGATGAATCAGCTGGGTCTTGCCGGTTCCAGAGAGACCAGAAAGTATGACGAAGTGCTTACGCTGAGAAAAGTTCAGCGCAGCGTGCAGCCGCAAGACTTCACCACCCGGATAGTGGCCGCCAAGTGCCTTGACGCTCGCCTCAACTTCTTCGATCGGCACGGTGGGCGGCATGCGCCGCATCGATGCGCCTACCGTCGTCTCGGCATGCCAAGCTTGTTCTTCGTAAACATTGGCTTGGCCGACAAGATTCCCAAGGTAGCCGACAAAGTCTCGGGCGAACAGGCTCTTTCGCGACGCCACCTCAGGAGGCCAGACGGAGAAGATCACTTCGTCAATCTTGATCCCGGGAGGCAGTTGCGAAAGATCGGTTGGCAGGCTATCCCAGAACCCCTTATTCCTCGTGTAGAGCAGCCCGTCGCGACCGATGTAGCCCTTCACGTTCTTGTTGTTGTCGGTATAGCTGAGCAGACCTGTTCCCGCAGCCTCGTCCCCTCCTGCCTCCAATTGGAACTCTTCTGAGCTTTCGGCGTCCACTGCTCCCTTAGCAGCCCTCGACTTTGACGCGCCACTGCGCTTCATTTCATCCAAGCGCCTCTTCAGGGAAGGCAGCCCAGAACGAATACAGAGGGAGAAGAAGATCTCTTCTTCTGGCGGGAAGCGAATGAGGCAGTGGACAACCAGCTCGTTGACGTCGTCTCCAAGCTTGTCCAAATTGACATTGAAGGCGAACAGTCCCCCTTCAACAATCTTGGAGCTGTTCGAGAATCCGAAGGCATCGCTGTACTTGATGCCGACGCGGCCGCGACCGCGTGTCGCAACGGCTTCTCTATACCGTTGCTGCCTCTGCTGAAAGTTCATGCGATGCCTCCCTCGGCCCCTGTTTCAATTGCTTTGCCATCTCAAGCGCAACCGCCTTCGCCAGCAACGGCGGAACGGCATTTCCAATCTGCTTGAACGCCGGATTCATCGTTCCGCTGAATTGGAATCCGTCTGGAAAGGACTGTAGTCGCGCTGCTTCACGGACGGAAATTGTTCTTGCCTGTTCGCTGTCGTAGTGGATGTGGCTGTAGCTGTCTTTCCCCAGATGCGCCATTAGCGTTCTGGCAGGCTGATCCCGCCACATCTTTCTCCACTTGTTTGGGAACTTCCCGACATCGTAAGGCGGCACGATGGCGCTCCAAAGGGCTTTGTACGCGGCAGACCCCTCCTTGAGCTTGTCACCTGCAGCGCGACGGGCGGCCAAACGCTCCTCGAACATCGCAATCGCATGCGCGTAGGCTTCCGGATACTGGTCGCCCGGATTGAGCCTGGCAAACAACTCGTAGTCGCGAGGTAGATACCGGATCACATGGTCCTTCAATCCGGCGTCAGGCGCGACGTGAGAAGGCCATTCCCGCATTAGTTTCGCGTACGCACTGACCTTGCGTCGACGATCGTATGGGACCAGCTGATCAAAGCGCCGCGCGCCCCGCACCAACTCACCTGACTCGAGCAAAGTCCTTGCGTAGATCGGCGGCAGATCACCAAGCGCTTGCTCGGCTGACACTGCGGGAGTCAGCGCAGGCGCAGCCGCTGGGGGTTCGATATACGAATGCGCCTCTCGAACGAGGCTACTAAGGGTCTTGAGAGCTACGGCACGGGAGCCCTCATATCCGGGCGGAAGCTGCGCCCAGTGGGTTGGCCCAGGAAACTTCACTTTGACGCCCAGTTCCTTTCGGTAGGCGATCAGGAACATGCGCTCCCGCATCTGTGGCACGCCGTAGAAGACGGCGTTAAGAAGCGTGTAGCCGCAAACATACCCTTTGCCCTCCAGTACCTCGCACGTCTCCTCTGCGACGTTCTGCCCCCCGTGATTCAGGATGTCGGGGACGTTTTCCATCAACACCGCCAGCGGCTTGAAGGCATCCACGTAGCGCAGGTATTCCTTGTACAAACGCGCGCGCGGATCGTGGATGAACGCCTGAGGGTGTTCGTCGATTTCCCGGAGCTTCGACCGTCCTACCCGTGCAAAGGCTTGGCAAGGCGGGCCACCAACGATGACATCTACTGCGTCACCGACCGCCCCGAGGCCCAACTGCCTGACCAAGTCTTCCGGATGGGTTTCAGTGATGTCCACAGCCCTGGAATGAGCAGGATCCCCCCCGTGGAAATTGAGCCCGTGAGAACGAGCCGCTGCCTCGTCGAATTCAACTGCACCGACAATGTCGAAGCCCGCGGATTCAAAGCCCAGGGAGATTCCCCCGCATCCCGCAAAGAGATCGAGAACACGGGGCTTGTCGCCATTCTCTAGGCGCTCAATTTTTCGAGCGACCGCTTCATCAATCATTGTCCAACCTCGTTCAGAAGCAAGCTACCCTGGGTAGGCGTTGTGCGAGTGCGCTTAAGCGCTTCAGATCTGTCAGGACGAGCTCGTCGCACGCGGCCGGGCTTGTGTTCGCTGACATCCACCAGGAACTGTTCAACCTGCATGTCGCGAAGGAATGCCGCCGCTGAATCCAGCGAAGCAAACTTCCTCAGGCCGCCGCGAGATGTGCAGAGCACCCGGTGACTTCTGGTGTCGCCGGAGCCGCAGGTGGCAATCACTCCCAAGCCGCCCTCCTTGAGGCCAACAATTCGGAAGCCTTGCACCGCCCCTACGGCACGGAGCTCCCGTAACGTGTGCTCGGTGATGGCGTCTAGCGCATCGGCGCATAGCGGGCCTGGATGGGTCACGGCAGTAAACGTTACTTGTGGATCAGCGATAGTAACTCGCTTCAGCAGTTCCGGGCGACTTTGACGCTCCTTTTTCGCGTGAGGCATGAGCCACGCCGACTCTTGCAAAACGCCGGAAGTAGGGCGCTCCACCGCGTCGGTTGGCCCGTCTTTTGGCGCGCATCAGCGCCGTCGCACTAGCGCCTGCCCCAAATTGCCGATAGCTCGAAGCACCGCATCGATGCGCTGATGCAACAGCAACGCACCCTTGTGCCGTGCATCGATTTCCTTCAGCCGCCCCTGAAAGGGCTCGGACGCGAAGAAGTCGGCCACGGCGCTGATGGGTGTGTTCAGCGCCAACGGCAGCGGTGTCGCCCCATGCAGCGTCAGACACGACGCCTGACCCTGCAGGTCAGCCAAATAGCGTGCGCGTTGTTGCCGACACACAGGAAAGTGCAGGAAACCGCGCCGGGTGCCTCAGCCCGCCGCCCTCCTTCCACTTCTCCTCTGCCCCGTCCGGGTGGTCCCTGGGCAGACAGACCAGCCCAAGGTTGTCATGGCCGAGCACAAAGAAGTGCTGCAGCGCTGTCTGTCCGTGCGCATAGGCTGCGACGAGTTCCTCAAACGCCGATTCAGGCATTGCCCTGACCGCGTCGAGGCGGTCGGACACCGCCTGCAGGGCCGCGAGTTCGCTCATGGTGGTCAGGTCCGGCAACGGATCTGACCCCACCTGACAGGCCATGAGTCCAATCATCCAGTCGCCCCGGGTCTTGCACAGTCGCTCCAGCACCTCGGCGTGGGCACCCAGCAGCGGCCACATCGATACGTCGCTTCCCCCAACCCGACCCAGCTTTACGACCTCAGACGGCAGGTCTTGCGCCAGTTCGACATAGTGGGACAGTCGGGCGCCGTCGCCCACCTCGAAGTCCATGCCGGAATCGCTCGTATGCGACAAGTAGTGGCAGACCACCCGGGTGCGCTCGGCCGCCGTCCAGAGCCTGGGGTCGGTGATGTGCCGATCGGTTGGCCGCTCGGCCCCGTCAGCCACATGGCGCAAGAATTCGCTGACCGTCAGCTCCAACCGGTCGGCGGGCAGCTTGCAGATGGCAATGGCTTCGCCCAAGCGAAGCTCACGCAATCGAACAGCGACGCGTTTGGTGCGCAGATAGGCAAAGGAAAGCATGGAGCCTCAGCTGCTGCGGTTGCCGGCCATGGCATTGGCCCAGTCCGCGGCATCGATGGAGGTGAGTGTGGCCAGCGTCAATGTGATCGACTGGTTCAGCATGGCGCCGCCCCGCTCGCGTGGCACGGTGATCGCATAAGGCGCTCCTTCGATCACCAGCGGCATCAGCAGCATGCCGGCGTAGGTCATGCCGATGATTTGCGGGATGCGCGACGGGTACAGCGACACGTTGCCGCTCTTGACCGCCTGGCCCACCACCCCATCGTGCGCCAGTTCCTGCGGCAGCGCCCACTTGATGAGTTGATCCACGGGCTCATGCACCTCGGCCCTGGCATCGGCCAGGGCACGGAAATGCGCCGTCACGGTGAGCTTGGCCGGCGGTAGGCCGGTGAACACCTGCGTGCTGTTGAGCTTCGTGACACCGCTGCGCCCTTCGAGCGAAGAGACCTGTTCGGCCGCCGAGTTGACGGCACCTGCTGCCGGGGTGTTTCCGAGCCACTCCTTGAACAGCATCAGGATCGCATCAAACCCGCCCGACTGAAGCATCGCCGATGCCGTCCCCAGCTTCTGATCGACACCCATGTGTTCGAAGGGGCTGGTCCAGCTGATCGAGTGATCGATCGAGCCCTCCGTCAACGGGGCCTGCACTTCGACGGTCCCAGCCTGGCGCTGCCAGTAGCTGGACCTGGTCGTCGGATGGGTCTTGCGCTCGACGGGGAAGAAGCTGGCCACTAGGTGGCGAGACAGCCCCGACCAGTCGGACGACAGGACGTTTGGGGCCTTGGTCCAGGTTGTCTGCATTGCCATCGGGTGTCCTACTTCAGGCCGAACTTGGCCCGCAGGTTGACCGACTTCAGGCGCCGCATGCGCGCCGCGGCCGAATGCGCCTTCATTCCGGCCTTGCGGATGGCGACCTTCTGCGCAGCCGTCAGGCGCACGGTGCCGGACACCCGCTTGTTGACCCGCACCTTGCGCCCGCCTCGGACCACGAGCTTGCGCTTGTAGACGGCATCGAAAACGGCCGAGTCCAAGAGCGACGCCTGTGAGTCTTCATCGAAAGCAAAGCTGTCGATGTCGTCCGCAGCATCGTCGTCCGTGGTCGCCTCGCCGGTCAACAGTTCGGCAATGCGCTCTGCAGCCCCACTGTCGCCGTCGTTGAACAACGCTGAGGCGTCGGCTTCGGTGACGCCCTTGCCGAGCAGGTAGTCGTAGCCCGAATCCATCGCAATCTGGATCAGGTCGGCCTCGTCGTCGGTCACGTCCCCGTCCATGTTCTGGTCGGCCAAGCCCACGAACATCGACAGCAACCTGTCGGCAAGCGTTTCACCTTCGTCCAAGTCGGATCCCGGCGTTGCAGCCCACTGCTGCAGCGTCGCGACAGCCTGGCCGCGGATGTCTGCCAGCTCGGCCGCACCCGCAGCGTCCAGGATCGATTGCTTCTTCTGTTTCAAGGCGGCCGAGTCCAGCACCGGCATGGGTGTTTCGAAGGCGCCCATATCCTTCATCAGGTGGGCGGCGGGGTGGTTGGCGAACATCGAGTCTCCAGAAAGGTTGTTAGCGGCGTCTTCAACGGGTTAACGTCTGCTCGACGATCACCTGGCGCACGACGCCATCGCAGCTGGTCCAGTAGCTCACCAGCGCCAAATCGGCGGGCCGCACCTCGCTGGCCTTCACGTCGTAGGCAAATGCCGCATTGCCCGGCAACGCCGGCACGCCGTCGATGTTTCGGGAAGGCACCAGCCAGCCGCTGGCCTGCGCGTTGGACAGCAGCGTGTCCAGAAACGATTTCATCTTGCGGATGAACACCGTCATCGGGCTTTGCAGCAGTTCTCGGGCGTACAGGGTCACCCAGTTGTCCAGGGTGGCCGTCATCTCGGCCACCGATTGCAGCTTCCTGAAACTGACCGTCGTCTTGGCCGTGGTCAATGAATCGGTAGGGACGTAGCGCCCCCCACCGTTGAACGTCTGGAAGATCACGGGATTGATCTTCAGCGCGGCCAGGTCAGACAGTTCTTGCTGCGTAGGTCGGTAGTTCTGCCGAATGCCGGTGCGGCCCACCGGGTGTGCCTTGCCCGCAACCGGATAGTTCTTCGGCGCGAAGCCCTTGGCGTTCACCCGGGCGTTTCTAGCGCAGGACATCCCCGCAATCAGGCCGCCCGTGCCCCAGGTCGCTCGGCCACCGTTCAGCGGATCATCAGCTTCGAAAGGTGCCCAGTAGACGTGGATGTAGTGGCTGTCGAACGCGTATGTCTCCAGCAGCGTCATCGCCTCGGTGGGGGTCAACCTGCCAGGCAGATCCACTTTGAAGAACACGTTGGCCTCGATGGCCAGCGCGGCCAGCTTGCCGATGAGAGCTGTATCTCCGGTACCACCGCTGATGATGTAGCCGAAGCCCAGCTCGGTTTCTCGCAGACGCGCTACGGCCGCGTCCAGATCGGTTGGCGTATAGACGATGCTGCCCTCGTCGAAGCACACCAGCCCCGACGAGGTGGCCCACCGATCATCCCCATTCATGCGACCGTAGGCCACGCTGTTGGTCGGAACACTCGCCCCGGTGGCCACCACAACCTCGACGGCCTCGGTCTGACGCGCCACCACGTCGGGCAGGTACATCGACGCGCCGAAGTCGTTCACGGCCGTTTCCGACAGCGATCCGTAGAACTCGTGCAGCTTGGCGCCATCGGCGTCCAATACCCGCAGCGTCAGGTACTCGTTGGCTACCGGCGTGCCGTTGACAGGCGTCTGGTCGGCGTGGACCGCGAGGATGATCCCGTCGTTGTGGCAATCGTGGTGCAGCAGCGCGAGCGAATAGTCCGCGCTTGGCTGGGTGGCCGACACCGCAAACGCGACGGTGCCCGCTTCTTCGAAGCGAAGCATTGCCCACTTCTTCTCAGCGGCTGCAGGCACAAGTCGGCTGACGACAGCGGCATAGGCGCCGTTTTGCAGCGCCTCGTACACCTGTAGCTTCGCCTCGTTCAACGCGTTGAGGCGAAGGGCTTCGGCCGGACCGGTCTTCTGCAACAGGTTCGAGCGGTTCACCGCAAAGGCGCGGTCAACCGGCCCACGCGTAAACCGGCCGACGATGGCGAACACCTGGTCAGAGTTGTCGGGCACCGCGCCATCGGTCTGGTCGACCAAGGGGTTCAGCTGAACCCCAGGCTGGTTGCCGAGCTGGCGAACGAACGGACGAGACAAAAAAGGAACTCCCGATGGATCAGCTCTGCAGCCGATCGAACTTCAGTTGGCCTGGCCGAGGCTGGGCGCGATTGAACTGCTCGACGACGTTCAGCAGTTGCGCGCGGTGGAGTGCATCGCGAATCGTCACCAAGCGCGAAGCACCTGGTGGCAGGAACAGGCCCGTGTGCCTGCACGCGAACTCGGCCGTGCTGTGGTTGCGTAGCCAGTCGGCAATCGGGTACTGCTGATCTCCCGGTGGCGGGGCCACGGTCTCCGCGAATTCGCGGTCGGCTTGCGTTGGAGTTGCGGCCACTTCACCAGGCTCGATGCCTGGAAACGGCGGGGCCACCGACCCCACCTCACCGGTTGCTTTCTTGCGTGTCATGCGGGGCCCCTATCAGTTCAGGTTCGTCACGTCGATGACGGCACAGCCCAGCGCGGAAGGCTGGTGCGGGTTCACCTCGGTGTAGTCACGCGCGTACATCGCCGACTGCTTGGCCAGGTCGCTGTTGGTGGCCAGCGGCAAGAAGGTCGGCGCGACGGCGTCGCCCAGGACGATCGGGTTGCGGCCGGCTTGGGAGCTGCGGCCAACTGCGAGCACCTTGGCGGTTTTGAGGTCATCCGATTGCGTCGGGCCGAACGGGGCGTAATACACCTCGTACTTGTCGTACAGACGCCCCACGCGGTAGATGCCCGCCCGTGCCGCGATGCCGGAGGGGCGAAACAGCTCGCTCGGCAGGCTTTGCATCTGCGCAGCGATGAACGACGGCGCGTACAGGTGCGTGATGCCATGATCCATCGTGTCCTCGGCCATCTGTTGATCCGCGTTGGCGATCACCGAGGCGAAGTCCTGCCAGATCTGCGAACGGGTCTTCTGAGCGATTTGGCCCGAGAAATCGAAGTTGTAGGCCACCCGGTTGTTGCCGCCCAGTGCCTCGACCTTGCGCAACGCGTTGAAGTGCCGCTCCATCGCCATCTGGTTGCGGATGGCGATCAGGGCTTCGCTGTCGGCATCCAACCCCAGTTCGTTGCGCAACTGGGTGTTGGAGTCGATGCCCAGCCGGGTCATGATGCGCCACGGGTTGGCGTACAGCGTGTAGGTCTGGGCCAGTACCTGCATCACCGGGATCAGCGCCGGGGCGGTCTCATAGTCCACGATGCCCTCGGCCGTCAGCGCGCTTCCTGCGGGCAGCGGCGGGTTGATGCCGGTGATGCTGATTTCGCCGGTGGCAGGCGTGACGACGCCCACCATGGCGTGGTCAACACCCTTGAGACTGAACACACCGCTGATGGCGCTGGTCGCCGTGCTGCCGCCGGCCGTATCGCGCGCCACGGGAATGCCGTTGACGAACACGGTGGTTCGGCCGCGCAACACTGGAACGCCAGTCTGTGCAGGGTCGCAGAAGCCGCGATCGTCGGCCAGATTCACGGCCGTGAACTTGCTCGTGAAGGGTGAGTTGCCGCCCAGCTCGAACCGGACCATGCGTTGCGCCGACGCGTAGACGCCACCGACGTTGACGCCGTCCATGATCGCGCCCTGCCCGTAGTCGCCGTAGTCGGAAGCCGCCGTGTGAGACAGGATCGCGAGCTTCGACTCGTTCGACGAAATGTCCACCGGCAGGTACGACGCGAACGGAATCGCCTCGGCAATGGCCGAGAGGATGGCCACCACCGCTCGGTTGGGCTGCAGGCTGGTCGGCGCCGACGTGGACGAAGTCGCGGAGGTACCCGTGACAGAGTCCATCACGTTTCCGTGGGCATCGATGCCGTGCAGCGCCGACTTGGCCTGCTGGATGGCGGCCTCGACGACGTCGGCGGTGGGCGCAACGCCGTGCTCGCTGCGATAGTGGGTGATGCCGGCGCCGATCGAGTCCAGCAGCCGTGTTGAGTCGCGATCACTCAACACGCCCAGCAGTTTGTCCAGCGTCGCGGGCAACGCGATGCCGGGCGCGTTGGCAACCGCTTCGCTTACGGACCGGTCTCCGACGACGGTGACCGAGTCCAGAAACGCGGCGACTTCTCGGGTGGCCCGGGTGCTGTACTGCACGGCGGGTGCGGCGGATGGCTTCATGAGGCTCCAGTAGGGGGTTACCTGTGCGGCCTGGGAAAGGCCGGGGACTGGAGCGAATTCTTGGGGTGGGGTTTTAAGGCGGGAGGGGGCGTTTTCCCAATCGAGCGCCGAACGCAGCCCGTGCTGGCGAGAACCGGCGGCGGCCTGTAGGCGGTAGCGGCTTGCGATCAGCTGCGACTCTCTGGCATTCTTGGCAGATGAACCAACCTCGCACTCGGGGCACCAGTCGGCAGATCTCCCCTGCCACGGCTTCGCCACCGCTGCCAATGGACGCGGTAGCCGCCTACGAAGCGCTTATGGGCACAGTGCGAGGACGCTTCCTGGTTCTTGATGTGGATGTCGATGGCGAAGGGGCCTTAAACAGAGCCGAGCGCTTCGCGCTGCACGTCAGAAAGACTGTGGAAGCTGTCGCCTTTGCCGCACTCAGCGCAACCGAACACAAGAACGCCGGTCAACTGCTTCAACAACGCACCAAGGACGCAAGTCAGCTGCTTGCATGGCTCAACCGCAAGAAGCTATTGCGATTGCCTCAGTCGCAACGCCTCGCACCTTCGACAGATCCGCGATACAAGGCCATATCTGACGGACGTCCGACTGCCGACCTCGATGCGGCCGACTTACAAGGAATGTTTTCTCGTGCAAGCGCGCTGATTCATGAGCGGCACCCAGAGCGTTTATCCGAAGAAGGTCTTGCAATCGAGTTGCAGGAACTTGAGAGGGATGCCCGAGCCTTGCGGCACTGGCTATGGAACCACATAGTGTTCCTTGGGAAAGAGGGGTTTCTGGTGCAGATGGGCATGTTCGGCAGCCCCAGCTTCATGGGTCACGTATCACGCGCCGCCCCTTCGAACTAGGCACTCTCGTGGCGGCCTGATGGTTCGCTATCACGCTACGCAATCACGCAGATGTCAGCTGGCTCAATTCTTCCCGAGCCAAGCCGACCGCCTCCAACAAGCCGTCGCGCTTGGCAGTCTTGGCCTTCAGGGTGTTGACCGCCGATGTTCGAATGCCCGCTGGAACGGGCGCGTTGGCCTTGGCCAGCGCGCGCTGAAACGCCGCGCGCTTGCGCTCCAGCCACCCAGCAATCTCCGTGATCGCCTCACCGTGATCGTCCTGGTGCCGAAGAGGAATGGTCGATCCGTTCACCTTCACTTCGAAGACATCACCGGTCGTCTTCACGTTCATCACCACGACCTGGCCATCGGCAAACGTGAAAGCGATCGAGCGAAAGGCAACCCCGGCCCGCTTGGACAGCGTCTGCGCCACGTCCGTGCTGACGACTTGTGCGCCCGCTTTCTGAAACAGCCGGCTGGCCGTCACCAAGGCCTTGTCCTTGGCCTTCTCAAAATCAAAGAGGATGGATTTCATTGTGGTCTCGGTTCGCGTCGGGATTCACATCTGTGTCGTGGGCTCGGCCGTGCCGGGGTGTCGGTGGGCGTTGAAGACATCGCGCATGCCGGACATCGTCTTGGCCCCGCCCGCATCGGCCACATTGCCAGCGGCCGTGATGTCGGCATGGGACACGATGCTGCCGCTGACGGTCAGGTTTTTGTCCATCGTCACGTCAGCTCCGGTGATCGCCACCAGACCGTCGGTGATCGTGATCTGCGTAGCACCGACCGTCAGCAGCATCGTGCTCTCGGCAATGAGCTGCATGTTGGCGTGCTGCCAGCGCCGCCAGCCGCTGGTGTTGGCCGCACGCGGCGTGCGGTAGCCCATGATGATCGGAAACCTCGGGTCGCCCCCTTCGAACATCAACCACACAGGGTCACCCGCAAGGATGCGAATCTCGGTCGTCGCCGCGTTGTCGCCAAGGGCGTTGTTGAACACGGCCTCAGGAAGGGTGTCGCTGCCATCCGTGATCCCTTCGATCAGGACGCGGCATGCGCGCGCGGCGGGGTCGTAGCTGACCACCTCGCCTGGCCAGAGGCTCGGTAGCATGTTCATGTGCTCAGCTCGCCCAGCCAGTACAGCGAATAGGTCTCCTGACGCCCCGGCTGCTCCCACGCCAGCACATGGGCCGCGGTGATGACAATGTGAGGCTCGTCGTCGACATCAATGCGGACGCCCGCGTTGATTTCGGGCGACAGCGCATTGCGCAACTTTCTGGACATCACCAATGCCGTCCCCAGGTTGTTCAGCAGGCGCACGTCGGCGCGAGGCCGGTAGGCCGCGCGTCTGGCAACCCCTCGCCGTCCGGTCACGAATGCGTTGCTCGGCGACGTGCTGATTCCAAAGGGGATGGCCTGGCGCTCCAGGAAGGCGCTGGCCAGGCGCTCGGTGGCCTCGCCGCGCACGGCCTGTGACGCCCTGGCGTCACGTAGCTCGGCAAGCCTTCGAAACCCGATCCGTCCTGCGTCATAGACCAGCGCGCCGGCTTCCTCCTGCAGAACTTTGGCAACCTCGAACGAAGGCGTCATGCCGACGAACGCAGAGAACTGCGGCGCGGTGAAATCCCCGTCGATGCGCGCCTGCGCCCCGCACGCGCGGTAGATGGCGCCCAGCGTCGTTCGCTCACGGATCACGGCTCGCCCGAGCGGCCGGGCCATCGGTTCACAGGACGCCAGCAGCCCGGTCGCCGAATTCGTGCTGAGCAGCCGATCCCCCTGGACATGGGCGCCGCCGACAGGGCCCGATTCATCGGCGTGTTGGACCTTGACCAGTGTGAACGCCACTTGTTCGGATCCAACTCGAATCACGGCACCTTCGGTCAGCAACTTTTGAGTCTCCTCGGTCTGGCGGACCGTCAGCTCGACGGTGGCCGGAACTGGCGTCAGGTCCGTGCGCAGCACCAGGCGCACGATCAGGTCGCCGCGCAAGGGTGTGGAGGAATCTGGTGGGTAGACGTTCACGGGCTACTCCACCGTCACGGCCGCCGCCGCAAATGCACGGGAGGGCACTCCGTCAGATCCCTCCATCAAGGCGATGTCTCCGGCGATCTCGCTGACCGGCCGGCCATAGACATCCAGCCCCGCGGCGCGGCTGGCCTCCAGGCGCAGGGCCTGTTCTCTTTCGACGTACAGAGCAAACAGCGGCCGGACGATCGACCACTCGCCGGTCGTCAGGTCTACTGCCAAGTGGATCAGGCGCAGATCGATGGACGTATCAACGGGCAACCCGTCAGGGTCGACCACCACGAGGCTTGCGACGAACCCGTGGGCTGCATAGAAGCGCAAAGCCGCCACGGCGCATTCCGCGGCTTCAGCTTCGGTCAGCACAAGCCATCCGGGCGAGCGCGTCGCCACGAACTCGGCGACCAGATCAGCGAGCGTCACGGATGAACTCAGACGACGATGTTGCCGGCGACCCTTTCGCCGAAGAAGTGGAAGAACAGCGTGCCGGTCACGTTGGTCACCTGGCTGCGGTTCTCCCAGTCACGGTCTGGTGCCTCCGGCACAAAGAAGCAGTCCCGCAGCTTCCACGCGTAGTGGAAGGCTTCGGGCGTGCCCTCGTAGGCAGTCGCCTGAAACTTGGCTCCGCCCGCTGCCACGTCGGCCAGGAACTTGGCGATCGAGCCGGAGACCGTTTCGGACAGGGTCAACGGCCCCTGGTGCGCCGTCTTGAGCGCCTGAGGCTGCCAGCTCTGCAGGCCCATCGGCCCGGGGACTTCGATTTCTCCCATGACGCCGATGACCGGCCATGGAAACTGCTTGGTCAGCAGCGTGAGTTCCTCGTGGCCATCGATGACCAGCATGGCGTCGGAGGACACCGACTTGTCGCCCAGCAGGCGGGCGGCGTTGTAGTGCCCCATCAACACGGCGGCGGTCTGAACGGACATAGGACTTGGGGCAACGTTGCGTTGCCGCGAAGTCTGTCGACCCACGATGGTCGCTCGTGGTTGCGTTTTCCCAAACGAGATGACCGAGCGCTCAGCGCGCAGCCTCCGGCGCTGCTGCCCCGGCTATCCGCCCAGTCCCCCCGTCACGGCGTGGGCGATGGTCCTGTCGCGTACGTTCTGGCCAACAGACTCCTGAACGACCACCACGGTGGAATCTCGCCGGTCCGCAATCGGCATGGCCGGCGGCGGCGCGTCCTGAGGAACCGCTGGCAACTTCGGCATGACCGGCAGGCTAAGTTTCGGCGGATTCGACATGCTCAGCCTGGGCGTTGCTACCGCGGTCGCCGGCCCGGTGACCGGCGTCACGGTACCCGCCTTGAAGCCTTCGACGCGCGCCATGGCATCCAGGATGGCCGCACGCTCGGCCGGTGAGTAGTCCGACATTGCCTTGTTTGCACCGCCCACGGCCGCCAGCACGGACTTCTGGTAGCGAGCCGTGTCGTTCTCCTTCGGCGGCGCATAGCGCTCAATCGCAGCCTTCAGGTCCAGGCGCCTGTATTTCGCCCCTTCGAAGAGCATCTTGCCCTGCGCCTGCCTGCCGGCAGCCAGTGTCGGAAACACCGCAAACCGCCCATCGGACCCCACGGCGCCGAGCGACTTGGTGTACTCGTTGAACTCCAAGTTGCCGGGATTGTTGTTGCGCCAGTTGCGCGCGCCAGTCCGCCTGGACAGCGTGCCGTTGGCCTCTTCGACCTCGGTGTAGCCCTTGCCGGCGGCCACCACGCGGCGCACGCCTGCGGCCACGGTGTCGGCGGCCCCTCCGATGACTCTGGACAGGGCTTGCGCCGGGCGTGCCATGACATCGGCCACGACGCGCGCACCAGCACCCACTGCCTCGCCTACGCGCTGCGGCAGCGTCTTCGCCTTGGCATCCACGCGCCTCGGGTCGTCGATCACCCGCCCGCTGGCATCCAGCGCCGGGTCGCCCGTAAAGCCTTGTCGAAGACCGGTGGTGGCGTCACGGATCCACGTCGTCGCCTTCTTCCGGGCGTCGTCCACGAATGAGCGGACGTTGTCGAAGGCGTCGAACACCTTGGCCAGGATGCCGGAGCTGTCGAGCCAGGCGTAGATCTTTGTTCCGATCCAGGTACCCATGGCGCCCGCAGCCAGGCCGGCAAGCACCGGCAACAGCGCGGCGGCGATAGCCGGCAGCAACCGCCCCAATGCGCCTGTCATTGCACCGGCCATCGTTCCCAGCAGGCCGCCGCCGTTGTTTGCATCACCGCCGTACGCCGCCGTAGCACCGTCGGCCGCTCGCCTGCGGGTCAAGGCACTGAGGATGCGGCCGTACCAGCGCTCCCGCCTGGATTCCTTGCGGCGCTCGCCCATCGCCGAAAACATCCCCCGGCCCAGCGGCGCGACCACGTCCTTGATTTCTGCAGCAGCCTGCAACGTGGGATCAACGCTCGATGCGCCACCGCCGGCCGCGTCCAGCAACCCGGCAACGACCGACCTGGCAACGGCGTGGGCTGGCCCGCCAACACCGTCAGCGTCCACCGCACTGTCGCTGCCGTCTCGCGGGCCACCACCAGCGAATCGACCGTTCGCCGAACGATGTTCCGCGCGACGGGGCGTCACCACAGGCGCGTGGCCTTGCAGCAGTTGCGTCGGGTCGGATGTCGCCGGCCTCGTGTAGGCGGCACTCAGGAAGCGTCCTCGCACGTCGCGCGAGCGCGGCATCACGATACGGGTCCGCACGTCCGACCCGATCTGCGCTGCTGCACGCGGTCGTCCGGTTGCCCCGGGCGCCGTGGCTGCGCCGTTCGTGGGCCGAGCCCCCGCCGAGCTGCCTCGCCCGGCCGGCTTCACGGTCACGGCACCAATTGCGCTCGCGGAAGCAGCGCGGCGACGCCCGGCATCCAACGCCCGTCCGGGGGCGCTCGCCTTGGCGCCCAATGCGCGGGCGATGGCCGCCACATCCGCCGAGATGCCACGCCAGATCGCCCGGTCCTGCTGCGTCGTTCGCAACAGGCTGCGGTTCGTGTCCAGCAACTCGCCGACCAGGAACCCTTGCGCATCGCCGCGGAACGTCATACGTCTTTTCGTCTCTCGTCTATGGTTGCGCCCATGCTCGCGCTCGTGCCCTCAGTCCCGGGTCAAAGCCCCGTGAACGAATCAAACTGCGTGAAGGTCATGTTCAGTTCTGCCAACGCCTGTTCGCGCCGCGACAGCTCATGCTCCACCGTCACCGGCCGCATCCACACATGGGCCGAGTACGGCTCGCTGCCGGAAGCGGCCACCACCTCGGGGTCGGGCAGTCCGTGCACCACCTCGATGAAGACACAGTAGTCGCGGGGCAAGCCAAACGTGCCGTCCTGGGCCACGGCCTGCGAGCACTTGGCGTCGAACCAGGACTTGAGCGTGCCGATCTCGTCGTCCATCGTGGTGATGCGCAGCTCGACCGCCTCGCTGCCGGTGAGCCGGTCCATCACGGCGCCGCCAATGGCGACCTTGTCTCCGGTCAGCGTGGCCGGGTTGTAGCTGACGTCCACGGCCAGCAACTGCAGCACGCCCTCGGCGTTCAGGCCTGATCCCAGATTTGGCGGGTTCAAATCGGTGATGCGGACGTAGAAGTTCGCCTTCATCGCCGGGCGAGCGCGGTGAATCTCCCGAATCCGCTCCATCGCCTGCAAGGGCGTCATCCCACCCAGCAGCGAGTTGGGCGTGTTCTCGAACTGAGGCCCAAAGACGTTGTCGAGTTGCTGGCCCGCGTGCACGATCTGGGATGCCAGCTTGACCTGCGCAGGCGAGAGCCGCGACGCCACCGCCACGGCGGCCTTAGCGCCAGCCGTCTGCAGCGCCGTCGCCTTCAGCTGCTCGCGGTCAACGTTCGCTGCGCTGAACCGCCGGGGGTCAAACAGCATCGGCGGTCTCCTGTTCCTGCGGCTCGGTGCCGCCCTCCAACTGGTTGTTGGCACCCGGTGCACCGCCCCGCCCGCCGTCGCCGCCGAACCCTTCGCTGGCTGCCTTCTCTTCCTTCTTGGCTGCAGCCAATGACTTGGCGTACAGCTTCGCGTCCGCCTCGTCCAGCTTCATGACGTGGGTCAGCAGGTGCGACAGTGCGCCCTCGTCCAGGCCGCTGTCCTTCAGCGTCGTCAAGGTCTGCGCCAGCAGCGCCCCTGCGTTGTAGGCGTCGGCGGTCGTGCGTTGGCGCTCGTTCTCCAGCGCCGAGATCGAGCCATAAAAGTTGATCTGCCAGGGCCGGTTGCCTGGCTCGTACTTGACACCCTTCTTGTACGCCAGGTGCACATCGATGATGTGGCTGAAGAAGTCCGACAGCGCCGTGCGAATCGTGCGCGAGCGCTCGGCCGCCTGGATGGATGTCCTGAAGAACCCGCCGTCGCCAAGACCGCCGCTCATCAGGTCGGCAAAGCCCAGCATCGAGATATCCACGCCAAGCGCCCCGCCCAGCAGCTTCGCGTGGAACATCACGTCGTCGACGTTCACGGTACCGGCCCGGCCCGTACCTGCGCCGCCTGCCGAGTTGACACCCTGCAGTTGCATGACTTGCTTTTCGGCGTAGACGGGCAGCATGTGGCGGACCCGGCCCAGCAGGTAGGCGCCTGACTTGACGGCAGTCTCGGCCAGCTCCTTGGAGCGCATCAGGATCTTGGTTACCGACCCGAGGAACGTCGTGCGCTGCTCCTTGGTCATGCCCGTGACGTTCACCGTCACGATGGACTCGTCAATCGAGTCGAGCACGCGCTGCCCGACCAGCCCCAGCATCGCGGCCGTGAACTTGTCGAACTGGTCTTCGGCATCGATCAGGAACGAGCCACCCGCGAGCGACGGCATCAGCGGCAGAGCGTTCACGTCGTCCTCGCGGATGCGCGTGCGCCAGGCCTTTTCGATGGCCATCGGCTGCGGCGCATAGATCATGCGCGGCATCTTCAGCCGCGCGATCTGGTCCATCGCCAACGTGTCGACGTACTTCTGGCCCGCTGCCACCTGGCACACCACCGTCTTGTCGCCCAGCTCGAACGGCTGCACCAGCGGCGGCAGCATCATCTCGTCGCTGATCGCGTTGACGACTCCAATGCCCTTGCTGGTGTACAGCCGCGCGAAGCTGTCGCCGTACGCGACGCCGTTGAAGGCGACCGTTGCCGCGATCCGGTTGAACAGCGCCCCCAGATCCGTGTTCAGCTCAGCCACCAATGCCTTCGCCGCGGCATCCTTCTGCGCCTCAGGCCTGGTCTCGATGAACACCATGTCCCCGGTGGTCTCGTGGCCCCCGAGCGCCGCCATTACATGCACCCGCAGCGCGCCGGCCACCAGCGGGTTGGCCAGCATCTGCTGGTACTTCGAATAGATGGCTTGGCGGGCACGCGCCTGCACCGTTCCCGAGCCCAGCAGCGGCGCGGTCGACAGCGGCTCGGCGCTGAAGCCGAACTCGCCTGTGCCACGGTCAACCTCGTCGACCCGGTCACGTCCAAACTCGGTGGCCGCTCCGCGGCCGAGCACTACGGCGAGCGCTTCAAAGATCGATTTCCTGGGTGCCTTCGGGTTGCTGCTCTTGGCCATGCGTGAACGAGCGGAGGCCAGCGGCCAAAGAAGTTCGCCCAATTCTTGAGGAGGCTGACGCGGTGGCAGGGACTGCGTTTTCCCAACAGCTCCTACGGCTACGCCCGCAGGCGCAGCCCTTGCATGGCGACGCCCCGCTACTTTCTTGGCAGGGAGCGATTGATTCGCACCAGGCGGCGCTGCGCATCGGCAATGAGGGCCGGACTGGCACCATCGGACACGGCGGCTGCATTGCCCTTGCTCAGGTCGATGGCGCGGCCGATCTGCCCGGAGCGTTGCAGTTCAGCCACCAGCTTCTTCGGATCGGAGCCCTCGGCCGCCAAGCTTTGCGTCGACCACCGCGGTCCACAACTCGCCGCCCTCCTCGAACCGGACCTGCACGTCGTCAAGGATCGGCTCATCCGGCTCGCGAATGGCCTGCCCGTAAGCCGCATTCATGCGCGCCAAACCACCGTTGGCGCGACCGAGCCGCAGGGTCTCCATATTGATGTCGAGCAGCGTGTACTCGCCCGCAACCGTCTCGTCCTGGCCTCCCAGCGCAAAGGTGGTGGTGCCGGCCATCAAATGGGCCCGGTAGTACTCGCGAAACTGCTCGCCGGCCACCAACGCCTGGTGTGCAGTCAGGCCACTTCCATAGGCCGCGCGCAGCTCCGCGCTGTCGACGTCGCCAAAGTCGTGGCCCTCGCCCCGCAAGGCTTGCTTGACGGACCACCAGTAGGGCCCGTACTGGAGATACCCGCCCGGCGCGCTGCGCAGCCGCTCGGCGATCACCTTTGCCGCGAACGCCTCGGGACTGTCGCCCGGATGAGCTTCAGCCAAGGACGCTGCACTGTTCTCGGCGGCCCGGGCGATCACCTCACGGTCGAACTGATACTGTTGGTACATGGATCTTTCTGAGCAACCCTGAGACTGCGGCCATCAGGCCGGAACGATTTGCAGTTCCTGCGCCGCCTGCGGATAGAGCTTGACCAGTTCGTCCCACGCCGCCGGGGTGATCTCCCACATGCTGCGCTTGCCGTTCCAGTAGGCCCGTTTGCCGGTCACTTGCGCGGCGTACTTGATCCGGTCCTTGTGCGCCATCGTGTTGCCGGTGACGCCGATGCTGCCGTAACTGTTGGGCAAGACGTTTTTGGGCATGGCGGCCGATGTCAACGGCGCCGCTTGCGCCTGTTTGACCTCACCGACATCGGAAGCCTTCGCCGCTTCTTGCTGCTGGATCTGCCGCGCCTTCTGATTGATCCAGCGCAGCGATTCACTGGGCAGCAACCCACGCCAGTTGTCCGCCGTGACCTCGTACCAGGGATAGACGCTGACCGCCATCTCCAGGCCCACCGCGTCGAGCGCTGACTGAGCGGCGGCTTCCTCGATCCGGGCCTTCCAATCGTCGCCCGGCGGCTTGGCAACGTCCGGGCGAACGGACGCCAGCAGGCTGCACAGTTGGTCCCCCTGCGTGTCGCCGCCGTACAGGTGCTGCAGATCAGCGCCGTTGAGCTTCTCTCCTGCCGCCGCGGCCGCCGTGGCCAGATCCGCCATTTTTCGGTAACCGTCGACCGACTGCCACAGGACTGTGGCCTCGCCAAAGGCATAGAGCACATCGTGTCCTTCCCAGCGAACAATGGCACTGGCTTGGCTGTCGGCGACGGATCGTGCAAACGCCGACAGCCCTTCCCCATCCGGATTGATGGGGTGGGCAAATAGCGGCGCCGGCAGCTCCACCAGGGTCGCCGAAGCCATGATCAGCGTCTTGGTCGTGCGCCGCGATGCAACGTCAGGGCTGTGGGTTGAGAACAGAGTCTTAGCCTCATGCTCTGACAGGCCATCGGTCGCTTTCTCAACGACGGCGTCATCCAGCCGTGCCGCCTCGGCCACCGCTTCGTCGTAGCCTGTCCCCCCAGGGTAGAGAGCCGTCCAGCCACGCGACAGCACGTCCGCCACCGAGCGGGCGCGCTCCTTCGGGGACACGAAGGTCGTAGCGCTGTCAACGACGGCCAGCTTGCCATCCGGGTCGCGCAGGAGCATGCCCCGGGCGACGAGCTTGCCGTCCATGATCGACGCCTGGCCCTCCTTGAAGGCCTCCACCAGGCCGGCGGGATAGCTGCCGACGGAGCTGTCGCCCACACGCGCGAAGTCCGCCAACGCTTCTTCCATCATCTTCTGCGCGGCGGCCACTTCGCTTGCCCAGTCGTCTTGCAGTGGGCCGGCCTCACGCATCTGCAGGTGATCCCGCACGTTGCGCTCGACCACCTCGCGCTGCTTGGCGTGACTCGAACGCGCGTAGTAGCCCGACACCGTCAGGACGGCGTCCAGGCTCGACGGTTTGCCCGGCGAATAGGCGCTGTAGCTGCGAACAACAAACTCGGCAGATTCTTCGATGTCCCGGCGCAAACCGTCGACGCGGGCCGTCAACTCTGCCACCCGAGTGGCGAGCTTGATCTGACCGGCAGGCGAGCGGGGTGTTCTGGTCCGCAGACCATCCAGTTCGTGCCGCACGTCGTACAGCGCCATGACCTTCTTCTCCACCCACTGTTTGGCCGTGGGGTTCTTCTGCAGGAACGCCTGCTGAGCACCGGCGGTGCGCAGGTTGATCACCTGGCGCGCTTGTGCCGATTCGGCGCGCGCAAGCTTCTCCTTGAGCTCGCTACGGGTACGGATGGCTTCTATGGCTGCGCCGTCGCCCATCGATTCGATCAGTTCGTCGTACTCCTGCGCCGTCAGCCCGCCCGAGACCGCCACCTCGTTGCCGCCGTCCTTGGCCATCACGCTGTCGATCCAGTCGCCCTTCTTGCTGGTCAGGCGGCGCTTGTAGGCGTCGAAGGTGCCATCGGCGTCGTAGTGGTAGATCGCGACCGATCCCGTCGTGTTGCCCTGGCGCACACCCCGGCCGTTGCGCTGGATCTGGCTGTCCGGGGTCCAACCGATCGTCAGATGGTGAATCGCCTGCGTTCCCTTCTGAAGGTTGATACCCACCTCGGCCTTGTCGTTGCCGATGATCGTTCGGTAGCGGTTGTCCTTGCCTTCCGCATTGAAGCCATCCTGAATCGCCTGCATTTGCTCGGCGTCCTTGATCGACTGCCCACTGATCACCGCAATGGCGGAAGACGCCACGCCCGCGTGCCGAGTGAGAAGCCGCTTGATCTTGTTGTGCAGCGGCAGCATGTCGCAGAAGATCAGCTGCTTGACGCGGCCAGACAGACTGCGGGGCTGCGCCTCTTCACCTTTGAAGTTCTCAAGCAACGCAGCGAGCTTTGGCGGGATACCCACCTCCAGCACCAGGCCCGCCTTCTCGGCCGCCACCTCGAAGGCCATCTGGTTTGCGTAGTCCATCGTGTCCAGCACGATGCGCTGGCCCTCGATCCTGGCCGCCAACCGGATGCGCTGCATCACAACCAGGTCGTCGCCGTCGCGCACCGACTTCGTCCCGACGACGTTCTCTGCGGCCGTATGCGGCCCCGGACGTGCCCGGGTCTCGACCTTGCCGAGCTTGTTGAACGCGGTGACGGCTGCTTGGGCCGCGTCCGCCTGGGCGGGTGCAAAGGTGTAGAAGGTGGCGCGCTCGTCCAGCTCCGGATCCGCGATCAGCATGCTCATCTTGTTGATGAGGTTGAACGGGTGGGCGATCAGGTCCATCGACTCGCCCAGACGCTCCTGTACGCGGCTCGCTGCCGCCAGTTGAGCCGGGGTGGGCTGCGCCGCGTTCTTGCCGAGCGCCCCGGTGAGGTAGCGCGCCGCGTAGTAGGCGTCCTTGTACTCAGCCAGAAGCTTGCGCACAGGTTCAGGCAACTGCACGCCGGACTTGCGCTCCTGGGCTTCAGGCAAGCGCAGATCGTCACCCTCCAACTTGACGTCCTTGGCCTTCTTGATGGTCGCGACAGCCCCGAGCGTGCGGCGCAGCAGCTCGACGTTTTGAAGCCCCTTGAAGACGCGGCAGTTCTTCGAACGGCCGTCGATCGTGAGTTCGTCGTCGTCCTCGACGTTGCACATGACCTCCATGAAGGCGTCGGCGCCGCGGGCGCCCATGCACAGGCTGTGAACCTTGCGCTCGCCCACCGCCAGGCACAGCATCGAGTAGATCTCCAGCGGGCTGTTGGTGATAGGCGTGGCCGTCAACGCGAGCACCCCGTCGCCCATCGGCGTGAGGCCGCGCACGAACCAGGCTTTGATCTGGATGTCCAGCCCGCGCTGCGACGCGTCGGCAACGCTCAGGAACTTCGCACTGGAGAAGTCGACTGTCTGCTTGCTGTTCTTGTAGGCATGGGCCTCATCGATCACGAGCGAATCGACGCCCATGTCTTCGAAGAACGGAACGGCCGAGGACTTGGCACCCGTGGCGGCCGTCACCTCGGCAAGCTTCCCGTCCGCGCGTTCCGCATCCGCTGTCCGGCTTCCGCCATCGAAGGACGGATCGACTTGTGCCAGGTACTGTTCGTAGGCTTCGATGGTCTCGTGTTTCAGCGGAATGCTCTTGAAGGCCTCCATCGTGCAGAAGATCTTCGCGTGGCGGTTTTCCAGAACGCGGGCGAAGTCGCGCGCATAGTTGGCTGGGTCCACCGTGGCGTCGCCGGTCTTGTCGTTGACGCTCAGACCAACGAACAGGCAATCCTCGGTGCTCTCGTAGGCCCGGCTCGCCTCGCGCCGCCAGTTCGACAGCACCGCACCAGGCACGATGAACATGGTCTTCTTCTTGACGCCGATGCCCTGCACGTACTGCGTCGCCGCGAGCGCAGTGAAGGTCTTGCCCAGCCCCACATCAAAGCCGTTGATCCCGCCGAACTTGCGGCCCTGGCGCCGGACGTAGGCGTTTTGGTAGCCGTGCAGCGTCAGCTCGGGGTTCAGCCCGCCGATGGCCAGCGGCGTCGAGTCGTCAACCTCGGTGAAGTACAGGCTCGCGGGGTCGTTGGCCGACTGGCGCAGCCGCTCCATGATCACCGGGTTCGACTTGACCCACTGGTCGAACTGGGCGCTGGCCTGCGCGGCCATGTCGCGCAGCATCTTGCGCCGACGCGCTTCCAGCTGCGGATCGGCCTTGGCGTCTTCCTCGCGGGTGCGGGTAGACAGGTTGCCGCGCTTCAAGTACTCGGCAAAGCGTTTCAGTTGACGCTCCCGCTCGGTCTGCGGCGACGAGATGTCGCAGATGATCACGGCTTCGCCGTCGTTGTCGAACGCCACCGTGAACGCCGGGTGCATGAAGCGGCGCAGGTACTCGGCCTTTTCCTCCAGCGACACAAAAGGGCTGAAGAGGTTAAAGCGCAGCTCGCCCGGGTTCACCCGCTGGACACGGTCGATCGCGCGGGTCTTCTGCCGCAGTAGTTTGTCCCGCAGCGGCCCTTCTGCCGCCGAGATCTCCGCATCGATGAGCGCCAGGAACGCCCCGAGGTTGCCGACGTAGTAGTCGTCCGCACGCGTGGCGCGCTTGCCGTCTGCGCTGACGCACCAGTCGTCGTCGGAGAGCGGATCGAACGCGTCGCCGTAGATCGCCTTGAGATCCGTCACATCCAGCGCAACGCCCTTGGCGCGGTACTTCAGCGCATCGACCTGCTCACCTGGCGTCAGCACCCTGCCGTAGGTGACGTCGGCCTGCACATCGCCACGCCAGACGGCGGAAAAGCCGTGCTTGGGCGAGTAAACAATGCGCGACTGCTCCAGTGCCTGCTTCGACGATCGCGACAGCAGCGCTGAGGGCCGCTTGGCGACCGAGTGGTTTGCCTGCAGTGCGTCGCTGAGCTTTGGGTACTCCTCGGCGTAGTTGAACCCGACGTCAGCGGCGTGCGCCCTCAGCACCTCGACAGCCGCTAGGCCTGCCACCAGCGCGTTCCAGACCGCGCTGCGCTCGGCATCGGCCAGTGCGGACACATCAGCGTGCACGCCTCGCAACCAGTCCGGCAGATCCAGGTCTTGAGAGCGCGTGCGCATCCCGGTGACATAGGTGTCGCCGTCGTCCCAGCGCACCGCCGCGTCAACGGCACGAAGCGGTGTGCCCAGGCGCTGGCCCAGATCATCGAGAGTGCTGTCGTCCTGGGTCTTCGGCAAGGCGACCCATTGCCCCTCACGCAGTTGGAGGGTCTGGCCGGCCATCGTGAGGGTGTCGCCGTCGTTGTAGACGATGGGTTCGGTCTCGGTCGCGTTGAGCTTGGCCCAGTCGATACGCGATCCGGGGAACTTGCGCAGCAGCTTGGCGATGTCGGCCACCGAGCCGCCATTGACCACGCGGTCGACATCGCGCACCTTGGCCGGGTTCTTGGCCACGAACTCGCCGAGCACGAAGCGCGTGCCTTCGCCCTTGAAGTACTCGCCACCAATGAACTCGGACCACAGCACGTTGGCCTCGGTGAGCGTCGCGGGGGCTTGTTCGCGCGCTTCGGCGATCTTGGTCGCCGCCTCGCGCCCGAACTTGCGTAGCACGATGACGTCGGTGATCGTGTCGGCGTCGGCGGTGCCGAACACGCTGTTGGGCAGCCGGTAGGCGCCCATGAACTCGGCCAGGTGGCTGGCTGCGGTGCGCAGGCGCTCTTCCTGGCCGCCCTTGCCGCTGACAACGCGGGGAGGGACGATGAACGTGGCCAGGCCGCCGGGCTTGAGCTTTTCGAGGGAGCGAAGAATGAAATAGGTTTCGAGCGAGGCGTCCTGGTAGCGCTCGTCCTTCAGGCGGTTGCGACCTCGCGCGCCGTTGTCGCCGAAGGGCACGTTGGTGACGACGGCATCGAACGATTCGTCGGGCGTCTGGCTCGCCACCGCTTCGAAGGGCGAGATGACGGCGTCATGGCCCGGCCCGCCGTTGACCAACTGGTTGATGCGACCGGACACCGAGTCCAGTTCCACCGCTTGCATGGCGACACTGGCCGGTGCGGTCGCGCCGAAGATCCCCACGCCGGCGCAGGGATCCAGAACCTTGCCGCCCTTGAAGCCCAGCTCGGCCAGCAGGTCCCACATGCCTTGAGCGATCGGCTTGGGCGTGTAGTACTCGTAGGCGCTGCCCTTCAGGCCATCCGCGCGCTGGAGGTTGCCGCCCGTGCCGCTGTAGCGGGCGAGCGTGGTCTTCTGCTCGGCGGTCAGGGCGTCTGCAGCGACCTCGCCGGCATCGATCTGGGCCAGCAGCGCCAGGGCCTGCGCGTTGTCGCGCTTACGTTGGGCGTGCTTGCGGTTGGGGTCGAAGTCGAAGAACTGCGCGGTCGCTACGCGCGGCCGGGCCAGGATCTCGGCGTCGCCGTCCGGCTGGAACGCAGCGGCGGCTTCGGGTGGCTCGTCGATCGCGGGCGCAGTCGTCTTGGCGACGACGGCACCCAGCCGCACCAGCAGCGCACCGATCTTCGCGGTGATCTGAAGCCGCTGCAGCGTGCCGAGCGTGCCTTGCGCTTCAGCAGCAACCTTCTGCCGAAGCAGGGCACCCAGTTCCACCGCGAGCCGCATGCGCTCGACGGCGTTCACGACGGGGACGCGGTCCAGCAGGGCGCGAAGCTGAATCTGTGCAGGAGCCCGTACAGCGGACTGGGCAGAAAACATGGGCGGCGTTCCTCGAAAGAGGACGCCGATTCTTCTTACGCGGTCAACGGCGGATGGGGGAGTTTTCCGAATCGGCCGGCAGCGGCCAGACGCTCAAGACCAAGCAGGCCAAGTCGCCAGGTCGGTGCTGTCGGGTGGGAGGTGGTGGCGAAGCAAGTCCGCGCGCCGCGATTCGTTGGGGCTGTTGCTCGGCTCGGTCCAACTCGCTTGGCCAGGCTCGCTCACCTCGTGTTGCAAGGACATTCTTGGCGACGCTGAAGCCCGCGGTCAGAATCGACACGGACATCCTCAATCGAGCAAGCCAATGAAACTTCGCACCTTTCGTCGCGGTACGTCGTTGCAGGTCGCCATGCGAACGCTTGCCGTCTTCGTCCTGCTCTCAACATCCACTTCGGCGGTTATGTCACTCAACATCAATGAACTTTGGGATCACAGCAAACCAGATCTGTCTGAGCAGCGGTTCATCGCTGCGCTCGATGGCGCAAGCGAAGACGAGAAACTGATTCTTCAGACCCAAATCGCCAGAACCCATGGCATTCGCCGCGATTTCTTGAAGGCTCGCGAGGTACTCGCAGGTGTTGAGCCCAAACTACCACGCACGTCTGCCGAGGTGCAGGTGCGGTATTTCCTTGAACTTGGCCGGACCTACATGTCCACCACGCATCCCGAAAGCGCCCGGACGCCCGAGAACCTTGAGGCTGCCCGGAGCAATTTCATGCATGCGCATGAACTGGCTGCCCGCGCCCGGCTTGACTTCCTGGCCATCGATGCGCTTCACATGATGCCGTGCGTTGATTTTGAGCCGGCGCTGCAGCTGGAGTGGAACGAAAAGGCCGTGGCCTACATGGAGCGGTCCGACCAAGCCGACGCAAAGGGATGGGAGGCATCGCTGCGAAACAACATCGGCTATGCCCGGCACCTCAAGGGTGAGTACGAGACCGCGCTCACACAGTTTCGGCTGTCGCGCGCAGCGCATGAGCGGGCCGGTCGAATCCGCAACGTGAGGATCGCCGACTGGATGATTGCCTGGACCTACAGGGCGCAGAAGGAATACGCCCAGGCTCTCACCATTCAGCTAGAACTGGAGCGGGCATGGGAAACCGATGGCGAGCCCGATCCGTATGTCTTCGAGGAACTGGAGCACCTGTATCGTGCGCTTGGCGACCAGGAACGCGCCGCGCACTACGGCATCAAGTTCAAGGCGACTCAGCAGTGAGTGCGCCAAGGTTGCTTTTTCCGCCAGTACGAGCCCATCGGCGATTTACGGCAAGTCCTACTTCTGGGGGAGTGGCTTGTACACGGCGTCCACTTGCGCCCAAAGAACGTCGTCGGCCTGGTCGTAAATGAAGCTGAGCATGGTGACGTCCCCCGAGGCTCCGCCCAGAACGGGCGGCAGATCGCCCGGCCACTTGAATCGATCGCCGAACCCCAATGCGTAGCCGCCAGTGTCAGCCTGTGTCAGCTTCAGCTTCAGGGGTTGCCCGCCCATCAGGCCCGCTGGCTTGTCGAGCGTCGCGTCGGATGACAGCGTCAGCCGCGCGTTGTTCGACAGCCGTGCATCCCAACGTACCAGCGTCCCAGGCTGCTCGATCTGCAGATCGATGAACGCCACCGCCTGCCCCGCGGTGAACTGTGTGGCCACATCCACGCGCGACTGGATCTGCAACGTCTGCCCCGGCCCGCCGTCCGTCAATTGGATGCGGGAGCCGGCGGCGAGTTGACGGGCCTGGGCAGTGAGACCCATGGCGCCCACGACGACGAAGGGCACGCCTGCCACTTCGGCCACATCTGCCTGAGCCTTTGCGGCGACTTCGGTGGCGAGCGCGGCGGCACTGGTCGCAGCGCTGATCTCCCCGGCCAGCACATCGACTTGCTCCTGCGCTGAAGCCGCCGCAGACACCGCGCTGTCTGCGGTGCGTTGGGCGGTGTCCGCTGCCGAGGCAGCAGCGCCTGCCGCCAAGACCGCGTCGTTCGCGGCAACCGTGGCCGCGGATGCCGCCTCCTGTGCTGCTGTCGCATCCTCGGCGGCGTTCTGCGCCGCAATGAGCGCCTGCGACGACGCAGCCAGCGCCGCCCCGTTGTCCGTCGCAAGCTGTGTCAGCAGCGTGGGCAGACCTGCGATGTCTTCCTCGACGTGCTTGTGCCCCTCGTCGGATTGCACCAGCAGTCGTTCGCCATCGCTGCGATAGCGCGTGAAAGGCGCCGCTTCGGCGCGGTAGATCGCATCGACATCGCTCAGCACATCCGCAGACGGTGCATCGATCTCCTGCGGCGTCAAGGCCACGGGCATCGGCATGGCACCGATGGTCTGGCGCAACTCGGTGGCCTGGGCCGGCGACAGCGGAATTTCCGAGCCATCGTCGGCCCGCAGTGCGATCGTCATGACGTCATCCACCTCCGCGTCGCGGCGGGACGCTTGGGATAGCTGGGCTGGGCAGCGTTCGGTACGGCTGCGATCGGTTCAGGCATTTGTCTCTCGAGTGCGACGTTTTCGGGGTGCCACTGAACGGCGCAGGCCCTTCATGACCAGGGACAACCTTTCCACCACCAATGGCTTCATGTCGACAAGTAAAGCAGCAGCCATCGGGTGCGCGAGCGTGGCTATTCCCAACGCCAAGGCCCATGCACCCCGCCCCGCCTCGGTGGCCGCCGCCGCCCGCAAGTCGTAGGCGCTGGCTGACGTCAAGCCGTCCGCGATGCCGGCGCCACCGCCGCTGTCGCCGACCGCTGTGCCCGAGCGCGGCTGCGCGAACCCGGTCCCGGCGTCGGCGTACTCGACGACATAGGATTGCAGTTCGGCGTCCCCCATCTCATCCGGTCCCAGCCAGCTCACGGTGACGTCAGTTGCACTCACCCGGTCGACAGTCAGCTCCTGTGGGGCCGCGGGCAGAGCCCGCGCTGTCGTGGACACGTCCAGAAGCGTCACCGTGCGGCCTGGACCGGCGGTGTTCACCGCATACACCCGCAGGTCGTACCGAGTACTGAACGCCAGGTCGGCGACGGTGGCCGAGGTGGTTGTGACCGTGATCGACAACGCTTCGTCGAAGCCCGTGCCCGCAGGCGCCCACTCGATGATGTAGCCCAGTGCTTCGCCGCCACTCAGTGGAGGGCCCCAAGTCGCCGTCAGCGTATGCGCTGTCGCGTCGGCGAGCGCCAGGTCCACCACCGCACCTGGCGGCGCAAACACGTCGCCGCCGCCATCGGGGAACGGTTCAACATCCGGGGTGTAGGGCTCGGTGTAGCGGCACAGCCCATTGGTCCAGCGCACCTCGTCAAAGCGAGTGAACGCTGCAAGTCCTTCGCGGTTGCCTGGTCCGGACAGCCCCGCCTCGGTGCTCGACGGCGGGTTGAACTCGGAGGACCCCACCGGCTGACCATCCAGCCAGATGGTGCACAGGCCCGCGTCGTTGCGCGTCAGCGCAATCATGCGCTGCGCCATGCCCGCAGTCGTCAGGTCGATCAAACCCGTGGCGGTCTCCAGCACTGTTTGTGCGCCGCTTTCGGGCCGGACGTTCGAACCCAGTCGGACGGCGAGCGAACCGCTGGGTGCGATGACAAAGGACCAGGAGCCGAAGTAAAAAAGGCAGCAGTCCTTGTAAACACTCAGGGGCTGGTCCGGCGGCAGGCTTGGCACCCTGCGTGACACCCGCGCCTCCATCGTGAACGACCTACCCCTGAAGTTCAGCGACGGATCCACGCTCACCGCATACACGCGCGCATCCGGATGATTGCCGAGCTGGATGGCGTTGCCGAACGTTTCGCCGGCGTCCACCTGCGCGGTGCGGGTGAATCCATTGGTGCGGATGTCGCGCCGAAAGGGCGAGGTGTCTCGCACGATGGGCTGTGCGGTCCCATCGCTGACGACCGCATCGAAGTGGGTGAGCCACACGACCCAGCTGAATCCGTTGTCGTCGTCCAGCACCAGTTCGTAGCGTCCGAGCACTGCGGCGAACGGGTCGACGTCCGGCGTATGGGGCACGAAGCGCACGAGCGTATGCGCGCCGGTCTTGCCATCGGCCACGCGCAAGGTGCCACCGGACCATTCGCTCGCAGGGATCGGCGCCACGACCAGCCACAACCCGTCTTCCGGCGTGATCACCCGTTCGTCGCCTGCCCCGTCGATGCCGCGCCAGGTCAGCGGCAGGGACCAGTCGTTGCCATCGAGTGGCTGCAGCTGCGGCGCGTCCGTGTAGCGAGACGAAAAGTCCGGATCGGGAGTCCACTCGAACACCACCGGATCGTGGATCGTGTCCGGGTTGGGTGCACTGTCCTGCAGTTCCCAGCCATCGGCGCGGGTGGACCGGCGCCGGGCCAGCACCACGTAGGGGTGCACGTCCGCCAGCTGGCTGCCGTACTCGTCGGCCGAGATCCCCAAAACCTCCCAGCTATCGCCATCGGCCCACGGCACTGCGTCGAGCACGTCGAACCGGCCACGCGTGGGCACGACTCCGCCGCCCACCTTGTCCATCAGGACGCCGGGCCCCTGCACCTGGTGGAAGCCCCACCATTCGGGTGATTCGAAAGACATCGGCGTCGGCTCTCCAGTGCCACGTTCCAGGTCGTTGCCGTGCGAGGGGTCGCACGGTTGATCCCAACGACTCTAGGAACTGCTTGGGGCCGGCGAAGGGGGCGTTTTCCGAACAGAGCCCGGCGCCCCGCACCGCTGGCCAGCGGGTGCGACCGGCGCTGTTATCGAATGGCTTGCTGGGCCATCTGCATCACCTGGGCGCTGTAGGCGTCCATCGCCTGCGCGAGCAGCGGCCCCATGTCCGGGTGGCTTTCGTACTTGCCCACCAAGGGTTCCATGCGCACGAGGATGTCGTCTGCCAGCACGTCGGCGCTGCCGTCAACGAACGTTTGCAGGTACGCGCGGTCGTCTTCCATGGCGCCATCTTTGGGCGGCAAATCCGGCGGCATCGGTGGCGGAGCTCCAGATTCAGGTTCTTGCACAGCCGGCACAGTGGGGACCTGCACCGGTTGGTCCACCGGTGATGCGTCCGGAGCGTTCAGCAGGTCGTCCAGCCACCCGATCATCAGCGGAGCGTCGTCATCGCTCCACAGTGCCTGGCGGACGGCGCCGTCAACATCGCTGCGGAACGACACGCGTTCGTCGCCAGCCTCACCGACAAAGACCATCGCCTTGCCGTCGCCAGATCCAATCTCGGCGCGGCCGACGACATCGCCACCGCGGTAGATGGTGCCGACCAGGTCGCCACCAATGGCAGACACAGCATCCAGCACAGCGCCAGGCGCGGCATCAGACTCTCCGGAGGGCAGGCATGGCGAGGCCGACGCTTGGTCTCCAGCTCGTGAGTCGATCAGTGCCTGCTTGCTGTCGATGCTGTCGAACATGCCAACCGCGTCGAGTACCGAGTCGCTCGCGACATCCCAATCGATGAACAGCCCCCGCTTGGTTGCTTCGCGGTCCATGGCTTTGGCCGTCGCGAACGCGCTGTACTCGGCTTTGTTGACGGTCTCGGCGACCACGCGCTTGAACTCAGACGTCGCGCTGGCGAATCGGTAGGCCGCGTCGACGGCAACGATCGGGTCCGGCGTGGCAGGCAACGATGCCGCCCTGACCGCGCGAGCGAAGACGTTGCCGCGATTCTGGAAATTGAACGGCATGACGATGCCCACTGCGGTCCCGCGGTGGCGCACCAGCACCATGTCGATTTCGTTTCCGATATAGAACTCGCAGCCCGGGTAGGTCTTGAAGAAGTACGCGAAGAACGGAAGCTGAATCGCTGTGTAGGACCCGGCGCGCGCCTGATCCACGAGCACCACGCATGATCGTGCCCTTGTGACCGGCTTTTCCTTCTTGGCATCGGTGACCGTGCCGTCCCACAGGGCCAATGGTTCTGCAAGCGCCGTCGCATTGGCCTGGGCCTTGGGCATGAAGCGCTTGAGTACGTCCTCCTTGTCGTAGCGGCGCACGCGGGCGCCCGGATTGAGCAGGTCACCGAGGCGCCGTTTCATGGCGGTCTCGATGAAGCGGGGCATTTGGTGCACGTCCAGCAGGAAACCGTTGGACCAGCCCGTGGCCATCGCCAGGCCTTCGTTTCTGGTCAACACCGTGGCGACAAAGTCCTTCGTGGCACCGAGCTGCGCGGCCGAGGGCATCCGCACCTTACTGACATCGAAAGGCTTGAAGTCGCGCTGGATCTCGGCGTCTTCGACCGCCTTGGCCGCGCGGTGCAGGTCTTCCTCCGTGTACAAGCGGATCGAGCCGAGCGTGGCGACAGGTGCACCAGAGGCGCGCTCATCGGCCCCGGGCACTGCATTGCGGAGAATCCCGCTCACTTCGTGGCCCGCCATGGCCTGCGCTTCGAGCTCGTTGTCACTTGGACTCACCGCAGTCTCGGTCTCGTCATGTGGGCCCACCGTCGCCCCCTCGTCGGCCGGCTGAACTGGCGCGCTCGACAACTCTGGCGTCTCGCGAACCAAGGGGGCTTCGGCTGGCGCCTGAGCCGCATCCACCGCGAAGCGTCCTGACAGCACCTGGAGCTTGCGGTCAGCACCCGTCAGATCGCGGTGAAATTCATCGACCAGCACCGCGCCCGCATCGGTCAGAGCACTGCGGCGCAAATAGACACCAGTGGCATTGAGCCGCATGACCGCGTCGTCCCATGCCGCGCGGCCGATGCCATCGTCAGCACCTGAGAAGCGATCAGTGCGGGTTTCCCGGTTCGCTGCTTGGAACCGAAACGCTGGCTTGTAGCCCTTCGTCGCAATCAGCACCACCATCTGGGCGTCGGTGAGATTGCCAGGGTTGCCGCTGGTCGATGCCTCCGGCTCGTCGTCGTCCGACTCGCCAACGATCTTCTTCGCCGTGTTTTCTGGGGTGATCCCTGCCTCGAAGGCCTCGTTGAGCCAATCGGTGTAGAGCATCAAATGCCCCTGGGCATCAGAGCGCGTCATCTGCAGGCCGTCTTCAACCGCCGCCGTGACGGCATCCTCCCAGACGATGTACTCGGGCGAGCCAGGCTCGATCGGGGCCAGGGCCTGTTTGGGCTTGTCCAGGAACGCGACGCGCGCAATCTCGATCTTGTGCTGCAGGTCCGAGAGTTCACTTGCGAGCTGGACAATTTCAGCGTCGAGCGCGCGCAGCTGCTCGGCACGCTCGGCCGCCCGCTCGTTGGCCTTGATGAACGCAGCGGAGTTCTTGTCGACCAGACGCATCAGGCGTCGGGCCACTTCCCGGGCGTCCAGCTCGATGCCACGTTCAGGTGCGACCACGATCGTGACGTCGCGCTTGTTAAGCATCCACTTCCAACTGATCAGCTCATCCATCGGCGCCAGACGGCTTGGTGTCGCGTCAGGGTTGTGCAGCCACAGGCTCACGGTCTGGCCGTCGTCCATCAGGAACAGCGCCATGACGTTCAGCACACCCCGTGCCTTGACCGGCTCGCTGATGCTGACCGACACCGGCTTGACCGCTTGTCCGGCGAGCAGCATCACACGCAGCATGGCATCCATCTTCGGCTGCAGCCTGCCCACCTCCACGACCAGCGCATCCAGCACTGGCTGGCCTTCCCACTCGGGCGCGCCCATCAGCTCGTCCATCGTGACCGCGTCCAGCAGCAGGCCATCTTCGGCATCTGCGGCACGCAGCGCGTACATCCAGCGGTTCGGGGACGGGTGAACGGGTTGTCCCGCCGTTGCGTGGTTGACACGGTCCATGATGACGCTCTGGTTGTTGAGTTGCGCGGATGTGACTTCGCCGCTGGGGCCCGCGTACAGCCAGGCGCGAAGTTGGTCGATCTGCATGGGCACGGTCGACTGCAGCCACGCCCAGCCCGGTGCGTACGAACCGGTGTAGGCAGCCCGCGCCTGGTCTTCCGTGTGGAAGCCGAGCATGACCTTGTGCTCATCGAACGCGCCGTCCGCGCGGCGCTGATTGATCACCCACGCAGCTTCGGATTCGGGAAAGGGACCGACGAACACGTCCACCGGGTCGCCGTCTGCACCGCGAGTGCCCGCGAAGTAGCCGTAGTGCGCAGCTACACGGCTGGACCAGGCCCGGCCGTCGGCACCCACTCCGCAACGGTACGTGCCTCGCGGGTGCTCGATGACGAGCTGAAGGCCGTGCAGCTCGATGCGGCCCTTCTTGAAATTTCCCGCTCGCTGCTGCGCCGGACTGGGCGGCGGGCGCAGGTTGTGGCCCGTCGCAGCCTCATGCGCTGCCGCATCGATGCGGGCATAGGCCAGGGAGTCGAACTGGATCTGCGCTGAAATTTGCACGAGGACTGCCGTCACACGGGTGGGTCGGCAGTGTCAAGGGTCAGGTCGGCAGTGGTCGGGGAAGATTTTCCCGATCGTCAGGACGTTCGCCGGCGGCACCGGAAACTCAGCTTTGCAGGCCTGCGCTCCCGCGCAAGACTCACCTTACTCGCAGAGTCACCAAACCGACCAGAAGCCTCGCGCGGCGGTCAGGTGCGAATGGACCGAATGAAGGTGACGGCAGAGGTGATCGACGATGCGAGGACGCCGGCAAAGATCATCTGAAGCATGACCAACGCAAAGACAGCCAGAAATACTTCGAGCCTTCTTTCCTTCAGTGTGTCCGAGAAGAGTTGAAAAGGGACGCGTCCCTTTGCGATCTTGGCACTTCGAAGGACATCCTCGCGCTGCGAAACCCATGGCATGAAGCTAGGAAACAGCTCTGCCAGGAATAGCGAGATGTTGGAGTACACGGCAAAGCCAAATAGCAAAAGGAACGCAAAGAACATGAACGTTGGCCCGAAGTTTCGAAGATCGGGCCTCGTGAAGTCGAGTCTGGAAGCCAGCACCCAGGCCATGGAGGCCAGCAAGACTTGAGGCGTGAGATTCCGTAAGAAGTTGAGGTAGGGTCCCCGCGCAGAACGAAGCCACGCCGACAAGGACAACGGAGGGCTGTGAACAACTGAATTCACTTTGGATTCGGTGGCGGAAATTGACGACGTCCGTTCGAGGGAATCTGGCATGTTCTAAGTTCTTTCAGTTGAAGTGACGGTGCACATTGGCCTTGCTTCGCCGTCCCTAGATCTTCCCTAGATCCACTTCTGCCAAGCAGAGAAGGCCCGCCGGAGGTTGCCGGCCAGAATGACCGCGTCGCGTCGCTGTTTCGCCGGCAACTCATCTGCTGGGGTAGGCAGTTCGGGAAATGCATTCACGCGCGCACCGCAATAGAACACGTTGCAGGTCGGCGACCGCTCATTGAGAGGCACGCGGCAACCGTTCGGTCCACGAAATCCTGTCTTGCGGTCGAACCCGTACTCGGCCTTCAATCGCTTCAGGCCAGCACGGGTGAGTTCGGTCTCTTGGAAATAGCCTTCGTTTTCAGCGCAATCCTTGCAGCACCGCCCATCGCACTGCCGGCAGCCAGCCACGGCGAACGTTTCATGATGCAAACGCGCCAGTCTTGTCGCCTGGCTCGCCGACATCCGGTGCTGCCAGAAGACCACCTGTTCAACCTCTTGCTCCATCCCTGTCTCCCATGACTTTGGTCGTTTGGTATTCGAAGGAGAGTGTACGAACCCTGCCGTGCGGGCCACGGCCACGCAGTTGGCTCATGGCGAGCACGAGCCCGCTCATCCACCGCGCGACATGCCGTCGGCTGAGTCGCGGCTCACCGCTTGCGCCGGCAACTGAGCGTCACAAGCTCAAGCGATTCGTCGGCATCCAGCCAAGTCTTGCCGTTAGGCTCAGCTGATTCAAGTGACCCGTTACCGTCGTCGTACCTGCACAACACTGTTCCGTCTCGATACAGCGCGGCCGACAGCACTCGCACGGTCGGGCCAAACAGGCGAATGAACATGCCGGGCAAGAGTCGATCGGCGCGGACCATGCTGATGGAATCAGTGGCGTTGACGGAACTGATGGCGCGCAAGACGCATTCCCTTCGAGTTTCAAAGGGAATCAAGTTATGGTTCGCACGCGAGCGTGGCTTGGGCCGTTTTCCCAACCCGACAAGCCGCAAAGGAACAGGACTTCCTCGCGTGGTGCTCGGCACTGCGCGCCACGCAGGCCTCAATGCCTACGGCAGGCTCGCAAACGGGTCCAGCGCGTGCAAGTCATCGCGAGGTTGCAGCACCACCCTGCGCACAAAGGGCGGGATGTTCACGCTGCCGGTGACCGTGGCCACGTCATAGGCCAGTAGCACGCCCAGCCCCAGATCCTGGATGACCAGGTCGCCCGAGTCGACTTCGAAGTAGCCGGCAGCGTCGGGTCCGGCGATGCTGACGATCTGCGTTTCCTGCAGCTGCGGCTGCAAGGTGGCGTCGCTGCGCTCGTTCATGTCCGCCGGCTGGAACACGCCGCACAACAACATGCGTGCCTCGCCCAGCTCCTGGTAGTCGATGTCGATCTCATCGTCGGCGCGCAGCACGCCCATGCCGCCCAAGGTGGGACTGCCGCCCATCGTCGAGTCGCCGCCCTGGTCGTCCTTTTCGGTACGGGTAACCTTTCTGCGCCAGACCCCGCAAGAGAAGCCGTTGGGATGGCGCAGTACGACCTGCCGGGTTGCGTAGGTGACGGACTTGGAAACGTTGGCGAGCATGGACGGGCCTCACTCGCACAGGCCGTAAGCCGACGCGCAAGCCGTCGAGGGCTCGGCCGAAGCAAGCAAGTCGTACTGCCTGCCACCTCGGCGCGTGGTGGCCCACTGCACGCGCGACCAGATGTGCAGATCCGCGAACACCTTTCGCCGGTCTCGGGCCGCGTGCGACTCGGTCATGAACGTGCTGCCGCCGCGCTTGGATGCGGCGCTGACCTTGAACTCCCACTCGGCGATGCGTTGCAGGTGCTCGGGAAATCGGACGGCGATCTCCCTCAGCTCGGCCTTGTTCACGTTGATGCAGGGCATGCAACCCACCCGGGACATGCCCTGCAGGTACAGCGGGTTAGGTTGCAGCGAACGCCCAGCGCAGTAAGCAAAGACCTCGGCGGCAGACCAGTCCACCAACGGCCGAAATGCGTACAACCTTGGCGCCAGGCGTTCGAACTTGGTCGCTGCTCTTCGGTTCGGCGACTCGTCGCGCCGCACGCCCTGCCAGCTCACGACCGTATGGCCGGCCTCAATCAGGCCCAACTGGAACGAGACCGCCGGATCGCGTTTGAGCTGCTCTGTGCAGAACTGGGCTTTTCGAGAGGGGAATCGGCCCTTCCATAGGCAAAGGTCCAGGAACGCGTTGCCTGTGGGATGCAAGACTGCGAGCGCCCTGCGCTTGGCCTTGTTGGTCCAGCGCACTTTGCGCCCCGCGTTCCAGCCCGTGGCCTGCACCGGCTGCTGGCCGACGGTCTCGCCCGTCTTGGCATCAATCACAGGCACCATGACGAGCGAGCCGTCACGGTGGCGCCGATAGACGGCCCGGCCGGCGCGGTCAACCTTGCTCACGCGCTGGTACTCGCGTCGGTGACGCGTATCCCTGGCGATGAACATTCGCTTGGCGGCGATCTCGTCTTCGAAGCTGGCACGCAAGCGCATGATTCGAACGCCGAGCGCCTGCTCCAAGTGGTCGAGGTAGGCATAGGTCCGTTCGTGCTCGTTGCCCGTGTCGCAGAAGACCGGCACGACGCGCGACGACCCGAAACGCTCCAAGGCCAGCAGCAAGGTAGCCGCGCTGTCCTTGCCGCCCGAAACGCTCACAACGTGGAGCACGCTCATGCACTCGACCTGCGGGACCGACTAGAAGTGTCAGTCGCATGCGAGCGTGCAACGGCACACGGGTTTGCTTCGGCAATGAAAACGGTTGCGTATGTCGCAGAGCGTGTCTGGTAAGAGCGAAAAAACATCAATCACGCAGGAACTGTGGTTGGGTCGGCAGTCTGTGGTGGGCTGCGCCCACAACGCGACGCCGTTTTCCCAATCGACGGATCTGGGTCGAGTGGGTCAACTGGCGAGTGCTCAAAGTCACGCCTCTTACCGTTGTATGGCTATGGATTCGGCCTGACATAACAGTTCGTCGAAGCTACGATCACTCGTGAAGTGGCTGGGCCGGCGTGGCCAATACCGCCGATGCAGGGCGGAAGATCGGGTGCACTTTCGCTCCCTCATTCCGCCGTCCTCAGGAACAGCGGATTACAAGAGCGCCAGTGCACTGGGGAATACGAATAAGCATGCGCGACAACAAGTGCAACGACACAAACAAGTTGATCGAGGTTCGGCGCAGCAAGGTCCATGGTCTAGGGGTGTTCGCGAACAGTGCGTTGCCCGCCGGCGCAGATCTCGGCGTCTACGAAGGGCGCCGCTACTCCCTCAAGCAAGCGATGCGGATGGCGTGGAACCCGTCTGTGACGTATCTGTTTGAGCTTTCCGATGGAACGTACATTGACGGCAGCCGTGGCGGCAACGGAACGCGGCATTTCAACCATGCCTGCGATCCGAACTGCGAGGCGTTCGAGGAGACCCTGCCTGACGGATCTCTAACGATTCGATTCAGAACGACAACGGCAGTCGCGGCTGGAGAGGAACTCTTCCTGGACTACCAGTTGGGTGTCGCCGAGAACGCAGACCCCGCGCAATACCTCTGCCGCTGCGGAACGCGGGCGTGCAGGGGAACGCTTTTCGCGCAGCCGGCTTGAGGCACGCTCCGTCTGAGATGGGTGCCAGGCTTGTGCTTACCATTGCGGCTTCATGCGAAACCAACCACTCAGCGCTCAAGAGCCGTATCTTGACCAACTGTGCCGCGATCAAGCCGACGTGACGGTGTACCTGCTCAACGGGGTGCGGCTGAGCGGCCGGCTGACCCACTTCGACAATCACGCCCTGCTGTTATCCGACCGCCTGGCCAGCCAGCTCGTCTACAAACATTCGGTGTCGACCATCGTTCCGTTCGCGGGCCTGCGGCGTGGTCGCGCAGTGCCCAACCCATAGCGACGGGCGCCGCGTTACCGATTCACCTTCGAGACCAGGGCCTGCAGTTCCCGTAGCTGCTGCGCGCTCAGTACGCCGGCAGCGGCCATCTTCTGGGCGGCAGCGACAAAGCGCTTGACGTCCGTGTCGAGCGGCCCGGCACTCGCCCGGCCCGCGGCCGCACGCTTGCGCGTAACCACTTGCTGGACGGCCGCCTTGCCCAGGCGCAATACCTTCTCGTTGGTGGTTTCGACCTGGCTGGCCTTCCATTGCCTGCGCTGCAGCTGTTGGCGAGCGATTTCCTGGGCCACGTCTTTGCCTATCAGCGTGGTGGCCTGGCGCACCCTCGCCCGGCCCCGCTCGAGCATCCTCACCAGCACTGCGCGCACGTTGGGCTGGCTCAGTTGGCGCATCACGCGCAGCACATGCTTGCAAGCGATGCCGCGCAGGTTCGGATTGCGGATCTTCGGATAGCCCTGCTCCGGCCGGCCCGCATTGAAGCCGCCGATGGTGCTGATGAAGCGGTACCAGAACGTGTGCCGCCCGCAGTCGCAGTCGAACTTCAGTGGCCCGCCGGCCAGGGCCTTCGCAATCGTGTCCACCTTACCCGGCGCCGAGATCGCATTGGCGTAGTTCATCAGCTCGACGTGGACGTGGTGGCGAACGTCCTTGCTGTGTGGTCCTGCGTTGGTGACGAAGTGGACGCGCGCGCCCTTGTGGCTGACGGGCACGGCCGTGTGGATCTCTCGGTTCGCCAGGTCCCGGTCCCGAAGATCGCTGCGATCGATGATCGCCTTGGCGGTGATACCGCCCCTGAACGCCCGGCCCGCCGTCTTGACGTTGCGCGAGAAGCTGCGCAGATCGTCGTGCGTCAATGCGCGCAAAGCGCCCGTGCCGCCCAGCGTCGTTTGTAGCATCCGCCCGGCGTCGTACTCGCCCGTCACCTCGTTGGGGTGCAGGATGGTTGTCGCAGCCTCGCGGCGCCGGGTGTCGGCCTTGTGCCGCTCCCTGGCCTGCGGCCCGGAACTGCGGAGCTGGGACAGAAGCCGGTCAAGTTCAGCCATATGCGGGCCGCTCGTCGGGCAGGTCGTATCCCGCATCGCGCTTCATCGCCGCCAGTTGCTCAGGCATCGGCAGCACCAGGCGCCGTTCGGTCAACTCAAGCTCGGGGCTGTCCAGCCCGGCCGCGGCCTGGATGACCAGCGCCTCGTCGCGCGTTCCGTACACCCGCGCCGACACCTTCGTCAGGTCGAAGCGCTCGTCGGGCAGGGTCATGTAGCGCACGGCCTGTTCCCAGTCCCTCGTGGCTTGGGAAAACCGGCGCACCGCCTGGAACAGGCGCATGCGGGCGAAAGCGGCCGGCATGTCAGCAGGACCCCTTCTGATTGCGTTCTGTCGGCCCCGCGTGCCTCGACATTACGCCGTGCGGCGCCAGATGGCGACCACCAGGTACGGGTTCATGAGGCTGAACGCCTGTCCGCCGCCTGCAGCGCTGGTCGCCTGCGTCTTCTCGGTCGAGTGATCTTGCCCTGTGCCCGCCACACGCTGGTGCGTCGCATCGTCGGCGTCCCAGAACGAGACGTTGTGGCTGTGGGCCGGCAGTTCGGCAACACTCAACGTGTGTGCCTTGGCGCCACCCGCCTGGCCAATCGTCTGGAACATCGGATCTCCGGCGTCCTGGCCCACCAGCATCCGGCCAGTGGCGACACGACCCCAAATCGTTCCAGGGTACAGAGAGGCCGGGTTCACCTCGTCGTGGCGATGCAGCAGGTGGCCCACCGGCATCACCAGATCGAAAATCGATCGATACAGCAGCGTCGGATCGGCGGTGTTGTAGACCGCGCCCGAGTGCTGAATCAGTGCCTTGACCGCCTGGCCGGCGTAGACGGCATCGGCCGCCTCCAGCTTGGTCACGTAGGTCGCTGCGGCCTCGGCTTTGCTCAGGTAGATCGCAGCGGCATCGGTCTTCCTGAGGAACGCGCTGTCGGCGTCGACCTCCTTCAGGTACTGCACATGCGGGTCCGCCTGAGCGACGTGCGCCGCTAACAGCGTGGCGCAGGTGCCTAGGTCCGTGTCCACCTTGACCGTCACCGATCCATCGGCGATGCGGGCCAACAGCAGAGACATCGAGACCACGTAGGCCACCGCGCTGCGCGTAACCAGGATGCCGGACGATGAGTACACGGCGAACAGCACACCACCGGCCTGCGGATCGCCCGCATAGATGCCGATCTCGCCTACTGCATAGCTCGGCGCAGTCCACTCCGGGAACGTCGCTGAGACCTGGAACCCGTTGGGGCCCTTGGGCGCCGAGGCGTTGATCGCAGCACTTTCCTTCAAGCCCACCAGCGACCGCTGGCTGTAGCTGGGGGTGTACCGGCCGGTGCCCAACGCCATGTGGGTCAGCTCCAGTTGCAGGCCGTTGGATTGGGCGTTCTGCGCCGCCGCCAGGCCTACGTCGGTGATCTTGGGCGCCATCGCTGTGGCCATGGGCGAGCAAAGGCGGCTTCATCCGCCCGTTGTTGCGATGGCGCGCATGCTCAAGGCGCGCGGATCGGCCGGTGGAGAGCGTTTTCCGAATCGCGTAGGCGTAGCCCTTGCGAGTCGTCTGGAGCCCCGGCGTTGCGAGAATTCGGACACGTCAACTCCCACGTTGCGCTCGGATTTGAAGGCTTCCGGGCTGCACCCCGCCCGCGCGGCCACTACACTGCAGCCTCCCGGTTAGACGCCTTCCTCCCTGGGCGTCATTCTTTTCCTCCCTGAGAAGACCGGTTCCCTTGGGGCGCCGCTTGAGCAATCGCGGCGCCCCGACCTTTTTCGCTGCCTCCTCTGCACGCCTGGAGCGTGACACCCACGGCCTCGACTCAGCCCCGCTTGGCTTTCGAATGCGTGATCTCGGACATGAGCGAACATCACGGCTCCGGGCATTCCGGGGCGATGAAAAGTCATCCGACACGGACAAAGGGGCGCAACCTCAATGGCATTCGACATAGACGAGTTTGGAGCTGGGCCGGCTGACGAGGTGCAGTCCTCGCAGGGCGTGCTCTATGTCTACCCACCGGGCCAGATCAGCGTTGGCCGCTTCAAGGCGCTCTCACAGCTGCCGCCTGAAGAAAAGGGCGCCAAGCTGTTCGCTTGGCTGGTGAGCCAGGTGAAGCGCGAGCGATTCAGCGATGGAGACCCGCAGCCGCTGCCGCCGGCGGTCAACGAAGCGCTCACCGAGGATGATCGCCTACGTGTGGCGGATGCGATGCTGACCGTCGTACAGAAGGACCGGGACACGGCTGAGGGCGCGGAAGCAGCCGAGCCGATTGCCCCGCGAGAGGGCGGCGAATCGGCATATTCCTATCTGGCCAGAATCGCCGATGTTGAGTTCGCGCGGCAAACAGCAAGACTGCGGGCGACCGTAGACCGTGCCATGAAGGGCCTGGGCAGCACGGTAAGCGAGGCCTTCAAGCATTTGAACGCAACCTCCGACAGGGTGGGCAGCACGCTGGCCCACTTCGACAGATTGAACAGGGCCACGGCACCGCCGGTTGACCTTCCCGCCGACATGGGGGGATTTCAGGCGCGGATGGCGCAAGAACACCAGGAGACTCGCGAGCGGGCTGAGCTGACCAGCCAAATGACCGCTGATTCGGCCAGGATGCTGACCCAACTCGTCGAGGCATCACAGCAGTTCATGGCCCAGCTCGAAAAGAGGGACCGTGAAGACGCCAAGAACGTTCGGAGCCAACTTCGCTACGCTCTGATCTCGTTGGTTCTGGGGGTCTTTCTGTCTGCAGCATCCGCTTGGTACGCAAAGGTCACCTACGCTCATGACCTCGACAAGGACAAGATCGACGACATAGCGGCGAAGGCGGCCACGCAGCGCGAAGAGCGTGTCACGAAGGCCCTTGAACAGAACGCATCGTTGCTACAACTGAATGCGCAGTTGCTCGACCAGCTTCGAGCCACCAACGCTCGACTGACTGCATTGGAGTCGCCCCCAGCCTCGGCGGCCAAGCACAAGGCAGCGGCGAATCAGCCAGCACGACCGAAGCGCTGATGCAAGGCACCACTCTTGGCGCCATCGGCCTCCATCCTGGCATCGCATCAATTCACTTCCTGACGCGTCGATGATGACCTCGCAAACTCTCTCTTGGCAACAGCTCAACGAATCGATCTCGCTCAAGCGCGAGGAACTGCGACAGCTCGAAGGGCATGCTGCCTTCATGCGCGACAGCGCCATCGCAACCGCGCGCAACATCCTGCGCGCCTATGACATATCCATCGACGAGCTAAACTCTTCGATCGCCGACGATGCCAACGCCGCGCGTACGGTACGTGACAGTGGTCGAAAGGTTCGCCGCGTTACTACGCCCAGGCCGGTCGCAACAGAGCAAGATGAACCGCCCCGGGAATCGAGGAGGCTCCTTCGATTGAGAATGGAGTCAAGATG
>NZ_JAYSDQ010000009.1:213721-240352 GCF_041914305.1 Ideonella sp. | reverse complement strand
GCACTTCAGCCCCTCGCCAAGCACAACCGCGGGCGATTTATGCAGACGTTCCCTAACCCCAATGTTCGACCGGCGCAGCACGCCAGCGCCAGGTCAGCCCCAGCAGGCGCGCCACCTCGCGCAGCAGCTGGTCGCGGTCGAGCGGCTTGGGCAGGAAGACCGCCGCATCGCCGCCCGTGCCGGCGCGCACCTCGGCCGCGTCGATCGCGGCCGAGACCGCGATGATCGGCACGCCGCGCAGCGATTCGATCCGGTGGATGGCCTGCATCGCCTGCTGGCCGCTCATGCCCGGCATCGCCATGTCCATCACGATCAGGTCGGGCCGCACGGCCTGCGCGCGCTCGACCGCCCGCCGGCCGTCGGCCGCCTCGTCGATCTCGAAGCCCAGCGGCGCCAGCAGGTCGTGCATCACGAATCGGTTGGCCGCCAGGTCGTCGACGATCAGCACACGCTTGCGCGGCCCCTCGTAGCCGGCGATCTCGGTCTCGGCCGCGTTGGCGCTCGCGCCAGGCTGCGAGATGCGGAACTCGAGCTCGAATGCGAACACCGTGCCGCGGCCCGGCTCGCTGGTGACCACGATGTCACCGCCCATCAGCTGCACCAGCTGGCGGCTGATGGCCAGGCCCAGCCCGGTGCCGACCGTGCGCCGGCGCACGTCGCCGGTCTGCTCGAAAGGCTGGAAGATCTTTTCCAGCTGGTCCTGCGGCATGCCGACGCCGGTGTCGCGCACCTCGAAGCGCAGCGTCGCGTGGTGGCGGATCGGCTCGCCGACGCAGCGCACGCCCAGCACCACCTCGCCCTGGTCGGTGAACTTGACGGCATTGCTCAGCAGGTTCAGCAGCACCTGCCGCAGCCGCTTCTCGTCGGCCAGCACGTTGGGCGGCACATCGGGCGCCACGTCGATGCGGAACAACAGCCCGGCCTCGTCGGCCTTCACGCGGATGATGTCCGAGGTGACGCGCAGGCATTCGAGCAGCGCCGTGTCGGCCAGGCAGAGTTCGAGTTTGCCGGCGTCGTGCTTGGCCAGGTCGAGCAGGTCGTTGATGAGTGCCAGCAGGTGGTCGCCGCTGCGGTGGATGGTCTGCGCCGCCAGCATCTGCCGCTCGGACAACGACGCATCGAGCTCCAGGATCTGCGCGTAGCCGAGCACCGCGTTCAGCGGCGTGCGCAGCTCGTGGCTCATCGTCGCGAGGAAGGCGGCCTGCGCCGCACGCGCCGCCACCGCGGCATCACGCGCCTCGATCAGGTGCTGCTCGGCCTCTTTGCGCAAGGTGGCGTCGCGGATCACCAGCACCAACAGGTCGCCGCCGCTGGCCACCGGGTTGAGCGACACCTCGACCGGCAGCGTGCGGCCATCGCTGCGCTGCGCGCGCGCATCGAGCGCCACACCGGGCAGCGTCGGCGCGTGCCAGTCCAGCCCGAGCAGCAGCTCGTCGCCCAGCATGCCGACGGCCTGCACCTGGCGCAGCCCGAACATGCGCTCGGCGGCGCGGTTGAGCTGGCGCACCCGGCCGGCCTGCAGCACCACGATGCTGTCGGCCGTGTTGTCGATGATCGCGGCCAGGCGCTGCTGCTCTTCCTCGAGCCGCGCGCGGGTCAGCGCCAGCTGGCGCCGGTCACCCAGAAACTGCTCGACCGCACGCGCCATCTGGCCGATCTCGTCGTCGCCGGGCACCGGCACCACGGTCACCGCCGGCACGGCGTCGGGGTCGTCGCCCGCGCTGCGCAGGCTCAGGCTCACCTGCTGCAGCCGCGCCAGCACATGCCGGCCCAGCAGGCGCCGGGCGATGATCCAGGCGCCGAGCAGGCTGAAGGTCAACCACGCCACGACCCACCAGGCGCTGACGCGCGACGCGTCGACCACGCGCTGCACGGCCTGCTGGTAGGCACGGGTCAGATGGTCGGACTGCTCGCGTGCGGCCTGCGCCAGCTCCAGCGCATGGGCCTGCATCTCGTCGCGGTAGGTGGCCAGCGCCACGGCCCGCACCTCGGGCTCGCCGACCATCGAGGCGTCTTCGCGCAGGTGGCTGATCACGTGGGCCGAGTTGCGAAACATCTGGCTGGCCATGTGCAGGTCGAGCACCGACGCGTCGTCGCTGACCGCCAGCCGCGCGGTCAGCTCGTCCAGCTGCTCCAGCTCCTGCAGGATCTGGTCGTAGTGCCGGCGCGCCGCGTCGGGCGTCTCGGCCGCCACCATGCGGTCGGACAGCAGCTCGATCTGCAGCGAGTGCTGCTGCAACTCTTGTGCCGTCTCGACCAGCTGCAACCGCTCTTGCGACACCTGGCGCGCCGCCTCGCCGGTGGAGCGCAGCGCGTAGACGGCGGTCGCGCCGCCGACAACCACCAGCGCCCCCATTGCCACCAGCGCCGCGGTGAACTGCCCGCGCAGCGAATGCGGCATCAGCCGGGCGAGCCGGCCGGCCATGGGCTGCGGCAGTGGAGCGGGCGGCGGTGGCGACACCTACTGCCCCTTCCAGATCCGCAGGTAGGCGTTGCGGTAGCCGTTGGCCGGGTCGTAGATCTGGCGCGAGCCGCCTTCGGTGCTGATGTTCGACGCGGTGATCAGGTGCACCGGTGCGACGAAGCCACTCACGGGCTGGCCCTGCATCAGCCGGTTCAGCTCGTCGACGACCTGCCAGCCCTGCATGTTCAACGGCTCGGCCACCGTGCCGGTCTGGTACGAGCCGGCGCGGATGCGCATGAACGCCGGCGCGCTGCCGTCGCCGGCCGACAGCAGGCTGAGATGGGCATTGGGCACGCCCATCGACATCAGCATCGGCACCGCGTAGTCGAAGTAGATGTCGTTGATCGCCAGCGCGTGCGTCCAGCGGGCCCCGTGGCGGGTCAGCAGTTCACGCGTCACCGCCGGCATGCGGGTGGCGCTGTCGGAGATGGCCACGTCGCGCACTTCGAGCAGCGCGCAGCCGCTGCAGCGGCGGATGACCTCGGCCATCGCCTCGGCCTTGGCGGTGGCGATGCGAAAGCGCGAGTCGGTGAAGATCACCACGCCGGCCTTGCCGCCGGACTGCGCCACCGCGGCCATGGCGGTGGTGCGCGCCACCGCGATCGGGTCGGTCGTCACGTTGATGGCCACCGGCGTGCCGTCAACCGGCCCGGCCCCGGCCGCCGCATGCCAGCCCACCACCGGCGGCAAGCGGCCGCCCCCTTCGCGCAAGGCCGAGAGCAGCTCGTAGGCGTCTGACCCGCAGATGGCCAGCCCGTCGGGCTTGGCGGCCAGCGCGTCGGCCACCGCCCGCTTGCGGCCGGCCGGTGTGCCGCCGGCGTCATACACCCGCACGACCCAGCCGATGTCGCGCGCCGCCTCGCGGATGCCCTGGGCCACGCTGAGCACGCCGCCGTTGCGCAGGTCCTCGGCCAGCACCGCGACCACCTTGCCCGGCGGGGCCGGCGGGCCCGCGGCCGGCCCGGCCCAAGGCGCCGACGGGCGCGAGGCCTGCTCGACCACCGCGCGCGCCGATTCGGGCGACAAGGTGTCGTCGGCCCGCGCGCCGGGCGCCGACAGCCCAGCCGCCATCAGCAGCACCGCCGACAACAAGGCCGGGCGCGTGCGCCCGCAGCAATCTGCACCCAGGCGACTCACTGTGTTCTCCTCGCCCGCCGCCGTTGACATGGCAGGCCAGATTTCCCGGCACCCGGCTCCCCGATTCGCAGAATAGCGCCGCCCCCCAGGCCGGGCAAGCCGGGCCCCACCGGCGGCAAAAGGGTCTCTGGCCGCCGGCCGGGCGGGGCGGGCACCTCGTTTGCCTCCCCTGCACCACGGGGGTCGCCTGACCAGGGTTGGGCGACCCCGCTGCACACCTGGGCCCCCTGCCTGACAAGCCGGCCCAGTCGACGAACCCACGAGGGACATTGCCCATGTCAGACAAGACCGATCCCACCCCCATCGACCCCGCGGGGCTGCCCAAGGCGGCCACCGGCATCCGGGGCCTGGACGAGATCACCGGCGGCGGTTTGCCGCGTGGCCGGCCGACGCTGGTCTGCGGCGGCGCCGGTTGCGGCAAGACGATGCTGGCGGCCGAGTTCCTGGTCCGCGGCGCGGTCGAGCATGGCGAGCCGGGCGTGTTCATGATGTTCGAGGAAAGCGCCGACGAACTGGTCGACAACATGCGCTCGATCGGCTTCGACCTCGATGACCTGCAGCGCCGCCAACTGCTGGTGCTGGACCACGTGCACATCGAACGCACCGAGATCGAAGAGACCGGCGAATACGACCTCGAGGGGCTGTTCATCCGCCTGGGCCACGCGATCGACACCATCGGCGCCAAGCGCGTGGTGCTCGACACCGTCGAGGCCTTGTTCTCGGGCCTGCCCAACCACGCGGTGCTGCGCGCCGAGCTGCGGCGCCTGTTCCGCTGGCTGAAAGACCGCGGCATGACGGCGGTGATCACCGGCGAGCGCGGCGAGAACTCGCTGACCCGCTACGGGCTCGAGGAGTACGTGGCCGACTGCGTGATCATGCTGGACCACCGCATCGTCGAGCAGGTCTCGACCCGCCGCTTGCGCGTCGTCAAGTACCGCGGCACGCCGCACGGCACCAACGAGTACCCGTTCCTGATCGGCCGCACCGGCTTGTCGGTGTTGCCGATCACCTCGCTCAGGCTCGACCACGATGCGCTCGACGAGCGCGTGTCGACCGGCGTGCCCGGGCTCGACGCGATGCTCGGCGGGCCCGGCGTGTACCGCGGCAGCAGCGTGCTGGTCTCGGGCTCGCCAGGCACCGGCAAGAGCACGCTGGCCGCCAGCTTCGCCGCCGCCGCCTGTGCCCGCGGCGAGAAGGCGCTGGTGTTCGCCTACGAGGAATCGGCCAACCAGCTGTTTCGCAACATGCGCTCGGTCGGCATCGACCTGGCCCGCTGGGCGCGCGCGGGCCTGCTGCACGTGCACGCCTCGCGGCCCACGCTGCACGGGCTCGAGCAGCACCTGGTGCAGATGTACGAGCTGGTGCGCGAGCTGAAGCCGCGCGTGGTGGTGGTCGACCCGATCAGCAACCTGTCGATCGAGCGGCACGATGCCGCGCTCAAGGCCACGCTGATGCGCCTGATCGACTTTCTCAAGCACCAGGGCGTGACGGCGCTGTTCACCAGCCTCACGTCGGACTCGGAGCAGGCACTGGCCGACACCGAGATCGGCGTGTCGTCGCTGATGGACACCTGGCTGATGCTGGCCAACCACGAATGCAATGCAGAACGCACGCGCACGCTGCAGGTGCTCAAGTCGCGCGGCATGCCGCACTCGAACCAGGTGCGCGAGTTCGTGATGGGCGACCACGGCGTCGACATGATCGAGGTGTATGTGTCGGGCAACCAGGTCCTGACCGGCTCGGCCCGCGAGCGCGCCACCCACAGCAACACACCACAACCCTGCGCGGCCGGTGCCGCGAAAGGCCGATGATGACCCCTCCCCGCCTGTTTCCCAGCATGTTCCCCGACCTGGACGAGCGCCACCCGGCGCCGGCGCCGATCGCCACGGTGCCCGAGTGGCAACTGAAGCTCTACGTGGCCGGGCAGACCGCCAAGTCGATGGCGGCGCTGGAGAACCTGCGCCGCGTCTGCGAGACGCACCTGGCCGGCCGCTACCGCATCGAGGTGGTCGACCTGCTGGTCAACCCGCGGCTGGCCGCGGGCGACCAGATCCTGGCCGTGCCGACGCTGGTGCGCAAGGTGCCCGAGCCGATCCGCAAGATCATCGGCGACCTGTCGAACGAAGAACGGGTGCTGGTCGGCCTGGACGTGCGGCCTTTGAAGCAACACACATGACCCACCACCGGCTCCGTCTGTATGTCGTCGGCACCACCCCGTCGTCGTCGCGCGCGATCGTCAACGTGCGCAAGCTGTGCGAGGAGCACCTGCCCAACAGCTACGACCTGGAGGTGGTCGACATCTCGCTCAACCCGACGGTCGCGACGCTGGCGCAGATCGTGGCCGCCCCCACGCTGGTGAAAGAGCTGCCGCCGCCCGAGCGCCGGTTCATCGGCGACATGTCGGACACGCCCCGCCTGCTGTCCGGCCTGGGCCTCGCGATGCGCCGAACCCCCGACCCAAGCCTTGATTGATGAAAGAAGACAACCTCTCTCCCCCTCACGACCTGGACCACGGTGGCCTGCTGGCCGAGATCGGCAACCTGCGCGCGCGCCTGGATGAGGCCGAGGAAACGCTGCGCGCCATCCGCGGCGGCGAGGTCGACGCGCTGGTCGTGGGCGACCGGCTGTATGTGCTGGAGGGGGTCGAGGCCGCGTCCAGCCGTTTTCGCAGCGAGGTGATCGCCCAGATCGACGACGCGGTGATCGCGGTCGACACCGAGCAGCGCGTAACCTACATGAACGAGGCCGCGGCGCGCCAATACGGCGTGCCGGTGTCGCAGGCGCTGGGCCGCCCGTTGCAGGCCTTGTACGACTACCGCTGGCTGGCGCCCGAAGACGCCCCGGCCGCCGAAGCCGCGCTGGCGCGCCACGGCTCGTGGCGCGGCCGCACCGTGCACGTGAAGCAGTCGGGCGAGTCGATCCATGTCGAATCCACCGTCAGCGTGACGCGTGACAACGCCGGCCAGCCGACCGGCTTGCTCTCGGTGGTACGCGACGTGAGCGAGCGCTTCAAGGCCGAGGCCGCGCTGGCCGATGCCGACCGGCGCAAGGACGAATTCCTCGCCACGCTGGCGCACGAGCTGCGCAACCCGCTGGCGCCGATCCGCAATGCACTGCAGATGATGCAGATGACGGCGGACCACGAGGTGCATGCCGACGCCCACGGCATCATCGAGCGGCAGCTGCGGCAGATGGTGCACCTGGTCGACGACCTGCTCGATGTCAGCCGCATCAGCCAGGGCAAGGTCGAGCTGCGGCGCGAGCATGTCGACCTGGTCAGCGCGATCCAGGCGGCGATCGAGACCAGCAAGCCGCTGATCGCCGCCGGCCGGCACGAGCTGACGGTGCGCCTGCCCGCCCCGGGCACCCTGATCGTCAACGCCGACCTGACCCGCTTGACGCAGATCATCGCCAACCTGATGAACAACGCCGCCAAGTACACGCCCGAACGCGGCCGCATCAACGTGTCGGCCGAGCGCGACGGCGAACAGGCGGTGATCCGCGTGCGCGATTCGGGCATCGGCATCCCGCGCGACATGCTGCCGCGGGTGTTCGACCTGTTCGCGCAGGTCGACCGTTCGCTCGAGCGCTCGCAAGGCGGCCTGGGCATCGGCCTGGCGCTGGTGCGCAAGCTGGTGGGCATGCACGGCGGCACGGCCGAGGCCGACAGCGACGGCGCCAACCTGGGCTGCACCTTCACCGTGCGGCTGCCGATCGTGCACGCCCCGGCCGACACCAATGCCGAAGCCGCCGGCGCGCCGCTGCAAGGCGTGGCCAGCGACGTGCGCGTGCTGGTCGTCGACGACAACATCGACAGCGCGCAGAGCATGTCGCAGCTGCTGATGATGCTCGGCTATCACACCCGCACCGCGCACGACGGGCTCGAGGCGGTGCGCGTGGCCAACGCCTACCAGCCGCAGGCGGTGATCCTCGACATCGGCCTGCCCAAGCTCAGCGGGCTGGACGCGGCGCGGCGCATCCGCGAGCAGGCCTGGGGCCAGCGGGCGCTGCTGATCGCGCTGAGCGGCTGGGGGCAGGACGAAGACCGCCAGAAGACCCACCAGGCCGGCTTCGACCACCACTTCGTCAAGCCGGTGGATGTGGACGCGCTGATCCACGTGCTGGCCGAGGTGCAGGGCCCTTGAACCACATCGCATTAGGTCGCGGACACTAAAAGTCTGCTTGCGCGGCGGCGGGGCGCCTTGCACAGTCGGGCCACCGCCATGCCGAACACCTTGCCGATGACCCCAAACCCCCGCCGCGCGCGACGCCTGAAGGTGCCCCTGCGGCCCGCCGACCTGCGCGGGCTGTCGCGCCTGGGCGTGGACGCCGTCGTCGGCGTGACCGACATCGTCGAGACGGTGCACCACACGATCGCGTCGATCAGCGGCATCACCGGCCGCGCGCCGGCCGGCCGCCCGTCGGGCATCACCGGCTTCGTCTACCGCACGGTGCGCAGCACCACGCGCGTCGTCGGCCAGGGGCTGGACTCGCTGTGGAGCAGGCTGCCGTTCGACACCAGCGCCTCGACGCCCGAGCGCGAGGCCTTCATCGCGGCGCTCAACGGCGTCTGGGGCGACCACCTGGCCGACAGCGGCAACCCGCTGGCCGTGCCGATGTCGTTTCGCATCGGGGGCCGGCCTTACCGCGACGCGCTGCCCCACGTGGCCCCCACCGGCAAGCTGCTGGTGCTGGTGCACGGGCTGGCGATGAACGACCTGCAGTGGTCACGCCGCGGCCACGACCACGGCCAGGCGCTGGCACGCGACCTCGGCTTCACGCCGGTCTACCTGCACTACAACAGCGGCCGCCATGTTTCGCAGAACGGGCGCGACTTTGCCGCGCGGCTCGACGAGCTGGTGGCCAGCTGGCCGGTGCCGGTGCAAGAGCTGGTGATCGTCTGCCACAGCATGGGCGGCCTGGTCACCCGCAGCGCCTGCAGCGTGAGCGACGGCCACCGCTGGCGCGCGCTGCTGAGCCGCATCGTCTTTCTCGGCACGCCGCACCACGGCGCACCGCTCGAGCGCGGCGGGCGGCTGGTCGACATGCTGCTGGGCGTGAGCCCGTATGCGGCGCCGTTCGCCCGCATCGGCAAGACCCGCAGCGCCGGCATCACCGATCTGCGCTACGGCAACCTGCAAGACGCCGACTGGCAGCACCGCGACCGCCACGCCCAGAAGCACGACGACCGCCAGCCCACGCCGCTGCCCGAGGGCGTGACGTGTTACCTGGTGGCCGCGACCACGTCCGACAACACCACCGGGCTGCGCAGCGCCACGCTGGGCGACGGCCTGGTGCCGCTGGCCAGCGCGCTGGGCCAGCACCGCGACCCGAAGCTGGCGCTGCAGGTGCCGCCGAGCCAGCAGATGGTGGTCACCTCGGCCAACCACTGGGACCTGCTCAGCCGCAGCGACATCTACCAGCAGTTGCGCGCCTGGCTGGCCTGAGCGTCAACGCGAGCGTCACCGGCCGCCGGTCGTGAAAGGCCGCGGCGGCGCCTGGGTCAACCCGCTGGCCAGGCGCTCGTACTCGGCGATGACCTGCGCCCCCAGCAGCAGCAGCGTGGCGCCGATCTCCAGGCTCAGCAGCACCGCGATTGCGGTCGTCAGCGAGCCGTACACGGCGCTGATCTGCGACAGCGTGGCGAAATACCAGACCAGCAGGTGGCGCGACAGCTCCCACAGCAAGGCCGCCACCACCGCGCCGAGCAACGCGTGTCGCATCGACAGGCTGCCCACCGGCATCACCATGTAGATCGACGCGACCACGAGCACCTCGCCCGCCAGGCCCAGCAGGTACAGCAGCAGGCCCGAGAAGCCATGCAGCGACCAGCTGCGGCCCAGCAGCTGCACCGACTCCTGCCCCAGCACCTGCAGGCTGCCGGCCACCAGCGTGACCATCAGCAGCCCGAGCCCGAGGCACAGGATGTAGCCGTACGGGATGACCGCCGAGACCAGGAAATGGCGGCGCCGGATCGCCACCCTGTGGTGGAAGATCACCGACATCGCGTTCTCCAGCACGGTGAACGCCAGCGAGCTGAAGAACAGCATCGTGCCCAGCAGCACCCAGCCGATGAAGCCCCGGTTGGCCAGGAAGCGCGCCAGCTCGGCCACGATCGCCACCGACTGCCCCGGCACCAGCCACTCGAGGTAGCGGCCCACCGTCTGCAACAGCTCGGCCTGGTCGACGAAGTGCGACAGCGCGATCACGGTGATGATCAGCAAGGGCACGATCGACAGCAGCGCGTAGTACGCCACCGCCCCCGCCAGCAGCAGGCCCTGGTTGGCGCGAAACGCTTTCAGCGCCCGCAGCGCGAAAGCCCACGGGTGCTGAACGAGCTGGGCGGCGTGGTTGCCGAGAACTTGCATCGGTGCCTTACGTTGGGGGGTGTCACACAGGGGGCCGCCCCGGCCGGGTCGGCTGCCCCACGTGTACCACCAGCCGACGGCCCAGGCAATTGCCGCGCCCGGCGATCAGCCTTGTGCCGCCTCGGCGGCCATGCGCGCCGACAAGGCCGATCCACGCGCCAGCAAGAACGCCCGCAGCCGCGCCGGGTAGTCGGCCACCACGGCGCCCTGCACCGACGGCCGTGCGGCGAGTGCCGCGCGCCAGCGGACCAGCCCGGGCAGGCCCGCGAAGAAGCCGAAGTCGTCGATGGTGTCGAAGACCTCGAAGTAGCGGAACACCGGCGCAAACACCGCGTCGACCAGGCTGAAGCGCTCTCCGGCGAAATACGGGCCTGGGCCGAGCGTTGCGTCCAGCTGCTGCAAACGCCCCCGGATGTCACCGGCACGGGCCTGCGGGGCGGCCTCGTCGGGCGCCGAATAGAACTGCCCGATCGTGTTCAGCAGCGCCGAGCCGAACTCCATCCAGCCGCGGTGCAGCGCCCGCTCCAGCGCGTCGGCCGGGTGCAGGCGCGGGCCGTGGGTGTCGTCCAGGTACTCGCAGATGACAGCCGACTCGAACACAGCCTGCCCGCCCACTTGCAGCACCGGCGTCTTGCCCAGCGGCGACATCGCCAGGAACCACGAGGGCTTGTGGGCCAGGTCGATGTTGCGCCGCTCGAAGGCGACGCCCTTTTCCACCAGCACGATGGCCACGCGCTGAACGTAGGGGCACAGCGCATGCGACACCAGGGTCAGCGGCGCGCTCATCGCGTCACCTGCACCAGGCGCGGCGTGAAAGCCGGGCTGCGCCGCACGGCCAGCGCGCCGTCCCCCAGCAGCCACAGCGCCACCGACGCGACGATCAGGAACATCGGGTACTCCCAGCCGCCGTTGGGGCTGGTGAAGACCCAGCCGTTGGGCAGATGCACCCACGCCGCCGCGGCCATGATCGGCACCAGCGCCAGCGCCACCTGCCGGGCATACAGGCCCAGCACCAGTGCCAGGCCGCCGAGCAGTTCGGCGGCGAAGACCGGGTAGGCCAGGAAGCCGGGGTAGCCCACGCTGGCAAAGAACTGCGCCGTGCCGGGCAGCGTGAAGACGAACCACTTCAGCAAGGCGTGCGCGATCCACATCACGCCCAGGCCGAGGCGCAGCAAGGTGATGCCGAAGGGCGCGGTGGTGCGGGGGTCGGGCGTGTTCATGAGGGTCTCCAGGGTTGAACGACGGCCTCACTGTAGGATTGCAGGACTGCCGTGAAAATTGGCGACGAGGCAAACCATGAATGCACGCGTGCAATACCAGCTGAGCGCTGCCGACCTCGATGTGGTGCTCGCGATGGTGCGCACCGGCACTCTGGCCGAAGCGGGCGAGCGGCTGGGGGTCGATGCATCGACCGTGTTCCGCGGCCTGCAGCGCATCGAGCGCGGGCTCGGCGTGGCCTTGTTCGTGCGCTCGCGCACGGGCTATGCCGCCACCGAGCTGGCGATGTCGCTGGCCGAGCAGGCCGAGCAGGTCGAGGCGGCGCTCGAGGCCGCCCGCTCGGCCGCGCAGCTGTTGCCGGACCAGGTCTCGGGCGCTGTGCGCATCACCACGACCGACACGATCCTGCACGCCCTCGTCGCGCCGGCGCTGGCGGCCCTGCACGCCCAGCACCCACTGCTGAGCTACGAGCTGCACGCCGGCAACGAGCTGGCCAGCCTGACCAAGCGCGACGCCGACATCGCCGTGCGCGCCACCAAGCGCCCGCCCCAGCATCTGGTGGGCAAGCTGGTCGGGCCGCTGCGCGTGGCGCTGTATGCCGCGGCCAAGGGCCCGGTCAAGCGCTTTGCCGACGTGACCGCCGGCAAGGCCTTGTGGATCGCCCCCGACGACGCGCTGCCCGAGCACCCTTCGGTCATCTGGCGCAAGCGCCGCTTCCCCAAGGTGGCGCCGCACTACCGCGTCAACAGCATCCTCACGGTGATGGAGCTGGTGGCGCTCGGCATGGGCGTGGGCGTGTTGCCGCTGTTCCTGGCCAAGACCCGCCCCGGCCTGCGCCAGCTGACCGAACCACTCGACGATGGCCAGACCGACCTGTGGCTGCTGACGCACCCCGAATCACGCCACCTGCGGCGCGTGGCCACCGTGTACAGCCACCTGTCGCGCACGCTGGCGCTGGACTGACGGCGCGGCGACCCCACCGCCGGCGCATACTGGCCGCCCCGAACTGGAACCCACACGATGCGAATCATGCTCTCGCTCGCCGGCCTGCTGGTCGTGCTGGCCATCATCGCCTTCACGGTGAAGAAGCAGGTGAACAGCCTGGCGCCGCCGTCTTCGCCACCGGCCTCGGCATCGGCCGACAACGACGCGGCGACCACGCCGATCACCAGCCCGCCGCAGCAACGCGTGCAGCAGGTGCAAGACGACGTACAGCGCGCGCTCGACCAAGGCGCCGCCCGCGCTGCCTCTGAAGCGCAGTAGCCCGCAGCAGCGGCGCCGGGCGGCCCTGCCTGGTCGTCGCCTGGCGCGGTGTGCCATGCGCACCAACCACATCTCGTCAATCCGACGTTAGTCGGACCGACCCGCCCCGCACAGACCCTGATTTCACTCGTTAGCGCAGTGCCTACATTCGCCCGTTGCGCTGCGGTCGGTTGATCCCCTCACGTGGCGCCAGGCCAGCGGCAGCACCACTGCCGCTGGATCCCCACGCACCCGGAGAATCCCAATGACCCTGCGTCTATCGAGGATAACTGCGGCCACTGCCGCCCTGCTGCTGTCGATGGGGGCCACGCCCCTGTGGGCCGCCAATGGCACCGACAACGCCACCGATGAAGCCTCGGCCCAGAAGGCCACCAGAGAGGCCGCTCGAGAGGCCACACGAGAGGCCGCCATCAAGGCCGCCGACGAGATGCGCCTGCTGCGCCAGCAAGAGCGCCAGCGCAACAACATCTACAAGGTCTGGTTCCCCGACCAGGCCACCGCCCGCAAGGCGGCGATCAGCTACCACCACGCGCTGCTCGAATCGAAGTACGACGCCGGCTACCTGATCCTGGAGCTGGAGTCCGACGAGTACGCCGCACTGCAGGCCCAGGGCTTCCGCCTGGAGACGGCGCACGATTTCATCAAGCGGCGCAACGAGTTCCTCGACCGGCTGCAGAAGGCCGCCGACGACAACCGCAAAAGCGGCGGCACCGGCGACGTCAGCATCGAGTCCATCCCCGGCTACTCGTGCTACGAAACGGTCGAAGAGACCTTTGCCGCGGCGCAGGCCTTTGCCACCTCGAAGCCCAACCTCGCGCAGTGGATCGACGCGGGCAACTCGTGGCAAAAGAACACCGGCAGCGGCGGCTACGACATGCGCGTGCTGAAGCTGACCAACACCGCGATCGGCGGCACCAAGCCCAAGCTGTTCGTCACCAGCGCGATCCATGCGCGTGAGTACACCACCGCCCCGCTGGCGCTCGAATTCGCCCGCTGGCTGGTCAACGGCTACGGCACCAACGCCGACGCGACCTGGATGCTCGACCACCACGAGGTCCACCTGATGCTGCACACCAACCCCGATGGCCGCAAGAAGGCTGAGGGTGGGCTGTCGTGGCGCAAGAACACCAACACCGCCTACTGCGGCGCCAACAGCAACAGCCGCGGCGCCGACCTGAACCGCAACTTCACGTTCGGCTGGAACTCGACCAACGGCCAGGGCTCGAGCGGCAACGTCTGCAACGAGACCTACCGCGGCCCGACCGCGCACAGCGAGCCCGAGACCCAGGCAGTGGAGAGCTACATCGGCAGCATCTTTGCCGACAACCGCGGCCCCAACCAGGGCGACGCAGCCCCCACCAACACGATGGGCGTGCACCTGGACATCCACAGCTACAGCCAGCTCGTGCTGTGGCCCTGGGGCACCACCAACACCCCCGCCCCCAACGGCACCGCGCTGCAGACCATGGGCCGGCGCCTGGCCTGGTTCAACGGCTACACGCCCGAACAATCGATCGGCCTGTACCCGACCGACGGCACCAGCGACGGGCCGAGTTATGGCGACCGCGGCGTGGCGGCCTTCACGATCGAGCTCGGCAGCAGCTTCTTCGAAAGCTGCACCACCTACAACAACACGACCAAGCCGAAGAACCTGCCCGCGCTGATCTACGCCGCCCGCGTGGCCCGGGCGCCCTACCTGCTGCCCGCCGGCCCCGACGTGACCAGCGTGTCGCTGAATGACGGCACCGGCGTGCCGGCCGGCACACCGGTGACCGTGACCGCGTCGATCACCGACACGCGCTTCAACAACAGCAACGGCACCGAGTCGACCCAGGCCATCAACGCGGCCGAGGCCTACATCGACACCCCGCCGTGGAGCCCCGGCGCCACGGCGATCGCGTTGTCGGCGTCGGACGGCACCTTCAACTCGACCACCGAGGGCATCACCGGCACGCTCAACACCACCAACCTGGCCGACGGCAAGCACCTGGTGTTCGTGCGCGGCAAGGACGCATCGGGCGCCTTCGGCCCGGTCAGCGCGGTGTTCCTCAACATCGGCCAGGGCACGCCGCCGGCCACCGAGACCGAGCCGAACAACAGCATCGCGGCGGCCAACGCGGTGGCGGCGCCGGTCACGCTCACCGGCACGATGGGCAGCAGCTCGGACAGCGACTTCTTCCGGGTCGACCTGCCCGCCGGCGCCACGCTGACCTCGACGCTCACGCCCAACAGCGCCAGCGACTACGACCTGTATGTGTACGACAGTGCCGGCACGCTGCTGGGCAAGAGCGAACGCAGCAAGGGCCTGGTCGACACGGTCAGCGTGACCAACAGCGGCGGCAGCGCCGTGCAGCGCTACGTGAAGGTGCTGTACTACAGCGGCAGCACCGGCAGCGCCGGCAGCTACAGCCTGCAGCTGGCGTGGTGACCTGAGCTGGCGGCGGCCGGCGCCCCTTGCGGCGCGGGCCGCCGCCGTTCGACCGCGGCGTTGCCCCGACTGGTAACCACCGGTGAAGTGCGCGTAAGCTGCGTCCTCGACCACAACGACAGCTTGGATCCCCCATGACCTTTGCGCGCAAGACCCAGGCCAAATACGGCGCCCAGATCCCCACGGGCCAGAAGAAGGCCGGGGCGAAGCCGGCGGCCCCGGCGCCGGCCGCACCGGCCGAAGCGGCCCCCAAGACCACCGCGTCCGCCAAGAAGGCCTCGGCCGCCAGCGCCAAGAAGCCTTGAGCCGGGCCCCCGCCGTGCGCGCACGCGGCGCGAGCGGCGCCATGCCAGGCCCAGTGACCGGCGCCTCGCCGGCCTGAGCCTCATGGACGTCCGAACCCTGTTCATCGCCCAGACCGGGGCGCTGACCGCGATGGCCGCCATGCTGTGGGCGTCGCGCACCGCGGCCGACGACCGCAACGGCATGGCCACCTGGACCGTGGCCGTCACCAGCCAGGGCATCGCCTACCTGCTGCTGGCCAACGCCGGGCGCGTGCCGGTGTGGCTGTCGGCCTTCGTCGGCAACGCGCTGGGCGCCATCAGCGTGGTGCTGTTCTTCGTCGCCATCCGCCAGTTTCTCGGCCGCGGCTTCCACCGATGGCCGCTGGTGGCGCTGACGGTGGTGGTCTCGGTGGTGGCCGCGCTCTCGGGCGCCGAGTACGAAGGCGCCACCGTCTTCAACGGCTTCATCTACGGCGCCGTGCAGTTGCTGAACGGCTGGGCCCTGCTGCGCACGCCGCGCGTCGAGTGGGTCCGCGTGCAGCGGGTGGTGGCGGCGTTCTACCTGGTGATGGGCGTGGTGTTGCCGCTGCGCGCCACCGCGCTGATGTTCGAAGGCGCCGCGCTCGACTACATCAACAAGCCGATCGCCTGGCAGGAGCCGATCTACATCTTCGGCTTCATCTTCGTCATCGTCACCAACCTGGGCTTCGTGCTGATGTGCAAGATGCGCGCCGAGGCCGACGTGCGCGCGCAGGCGATGAGCGACGAACTGACCGGACTGGCGAACCGGCGCTCGCTGGCCGCGGCGATCGAGCACGCGCTGGCCGTGGCGGCGCGCAGCCAACGCCCGTTCGCGGTGGTGATGATCGACCTCGACCACTTCAAGCTGATCAACGACCGGTTCGGCCACTCGGCCGGCGACGCCACGCTGGCCCGGTTCGCCACCCGCTTGCGCACCGCCCTGCGGGCGCAAGACCAGCCGTTTCGCTACGGCGGCGAAGAGTTCATCGTGCTGCTGCACGATGCCGATGCCACCGGCGCCACGCTGCTGGCCGAGCGGCTGCGCCAGCATGTGGCCTCACCGCCCGACGGCACCACGCCGGCCATCAGCGCCAGCCTCGGCGTGGCGGTGTGGCAACCCGGCGACAGTGCCGACAGCCTGCTCGCGCGGGCCGACCAGGCGCTGTACCGGGCCAAGGCCGCCGGGCGCAACCGCGTCGAAACGGCCTGACCTCGGCGTGGCAGCCGGTCAGCCCGGCGCGGCCCGGCGGCCGGCGCGCGGCGCTTCGAGCCCGCGGCCCTGCAACACCGGCAGGCCCCGCAGCCTCTCGGCCGCGAAGTGCACGAACTCGCGCACCTTGGCCGCTGCCACGCGGCCGGCGGGGTACACCAGGTGCACCGGCACCGGTGGTGGCTCGTGTGCCTGCAGCACCACGCGCAGGCGGCCGTCGCGCACTTCGTCGGTCACCTGGTAGGCCAGCGCACGCGCCAGGCCATGGCCGGCCACCGCGGCGGCCACCTTCACGTCGTTGGCGTTCACCACCAGCCGCTCTTGTGGCGGCGCGGCGGCGCGCCCGCGCGCGAAGGCCCAGCCGGTGCGGTCCTGCCCTTCGATCGTGAAGCCGATCGCCCGGTGGTGCTTCAGGTCGGCCGGCTCGCGCGGCGTGCCGTGGCGCTTCAGGTAGGCCGGCGAGGCCACCACCACCGCGCGCATCCGGCCCACCGGCACGGCCGTGAGGCCCGAGTCGGGCAGGTTGGCGATGCGCAGGGCCACGTCGAAGCCTTCGTCGATCAGGTGCACCAACCGGTTGGTGAACATCGCGCGGGCCTGCAGCTGCGGGTGCTGGTCGAGAAACTCGAACAACAACGGCGCCATGTGCCGGCTGCCGAACAGCGCCGGCGCCGTGATCGCCAGCGTGCCTTGCGGTTCGTGGCGCGCGCCGGTCACTGCCGCTTCGGCAGCGTCGAGCTCGGCCAGGATGCGGCGGCAGTCGGCGAGAAAGGCCTCGCCCTGCTCCGTCAGGCGCAGGCTGCGCGTGGTGCGCTGCAGCAGCAGCGCGCCCAGGTGGCGTTCGAGCGTGGCCACGGCGCGGGTGGCCGCCGGGGCCGAGATCTCGCGCAGGCGCGCCCCGCGCGCAAAGCCGCCGCATTCGGCCACGGCCACGAAGGTGCGCAGGCGTTGCAGATGGTCCATCGTCATTCTTCCTTCTGGCGCAATTCTCAACTGCCGATGCTGCGTCTTCATTCCACCGGCTGCAAGCCCTAGGCTTCGTGCATTCGCCACCTGGAGCCCTCATGAACAAGCCCATCCGCCTTTACCGCTTCGCCCTTTCTGGCCACGCCCACCGCGTGCAACTGATGCTGTCGCTGCTGGGCCGGCCCACCGAGCTGGTCGATGTCGACCTGATGGCCGCCGAGCAGAAGAAGCCCGAATTCCTCGCCCGCAACCCGCTCGGCCAGGTGCCGGTGATCGAAGACGGCGACTTCACGCTCGCCGACAGCAACGCCATCCTGGTCTACCTGGCCCTGACCTACGACCCGCACCGCCGCTGGCTGCCGCAGCCGGCCACCACGCAGGCCGAGGTGCAGCGCTGGCTGGGCGTTGCCGCCGGCCCACTGGCCGCCGGTGCAGCGCATGCCCGCTTTGCCACGCTGTTCAACCGGCCGGTGAACCCGCAGGCGCAGCCTACGGCCCGCCAGCTGTTCGGCGTGGTCGAGAACCACCTCGACGGGCGCACCTGGCTCGCCACCCACGACCACCCGACGATCGCCGACGTGGCGATGTACAGCTACACCGCGCATGCGCCCGAAGGCGGCATCTCGCTCGAGCCGTATCCCAGGCTGCGCGCCTGGCTGCAACGCATCGAGGCCCTGCCCGGCTTCGTGGGCATGCAGCGCTCGCCGCTGCCGGCCGCGGCCTGAAGGGTGATGGTCATGGACACGTCTGTCTTTCACGCCGGTGAACAAGCGCTGCAGGCCCGCACCGGCTTGCGTGAGCGGATGGCGGAGATCGGCCACGTCGTGATCCGCGACCACATGCCCGACCAGCACCGCGAGCTGTTCGGCAAGCTGCCGACGCTGTTGCTCGGCGTGCAGGACGACCAGGGCCAGCCCTGGGCCACGATGCTGCACGGGCCGGCCGGCTTCGTCAGCAGCCCCGACACGCGCACGCTGCGCCTGCAGGCCCGGCCGGCGGCCGACGACCCCACGGCCCCCTGGCTGCGCGAGGGCGCGGCGGTCGGGCTGCTGGGCCTGGAGCACCCCACGCGCCGGCGCAACCGCGCCAACGGCCGCGTGGGCAGCGTGCGCGACGACGGCTTCGATGTCGACGTGCTGCAGAGCTTCGGCAACTGCCCCAAGTACATCCACGCGCGGCGGCCCGAGGCCACCGCGGCGCGGGCCGCACCGCCCGCGCTGCGGCTCGGCCCGGCGCTGCATGCCGAGTCGATCGCGCTGCTGCGCCGCGCGGACACCCTGTTCATCGCCTCGGCCAGCGGCGCACGCCCCGGCACTGGCAGCGCCAGCACCCGCAGCGAGGGCGTGGACGTGTCGCACCGTGGCGGCCCAGCCGGCTTCGTCCACGTGGCCGTCGGCGAACGCGGCCTGCGCCTGACACTGCCCGACTACCAGGGCAACTTCTTCTTCAACACGCTGGGCAACCTGCTGGCCTGGCCACACGCCGGCCTGCTGGTGCCCGACTTCGACGACGGCACGCTGCTGCACCTGGCGGCCGAGGCCTCGCTCAGCCTTGACGGCCCCGCGCTCGACGCGTTTCCCGGTGCGCAGCGGCTGCTGCACCTGGACGTGCGGCACGGCTGGTGGCGCCCGGCGGCGCTGGCGCTGCGCTGGTCGGCGCCCGAGGCACCGCCGCAATTCGCCCACGCCGACGCGTGAGCGGTCAGCGCGCCGGCACCCCCAGCGCGTTGACCATCGCTCGCATGCGCTGCCAGTGCGAGCCCTCCCAGTACACGCCGCCGCAGCCATCGCAGCAGGCAAAGCGCTCGTGGCGGGCCAGCACGCCCGCGGGCACCTGTGGGCCCACCTCGGCCTTGCCCGCGGCGCGCAGCGGCGTGTTGCAGCGCAGGCAGCGGGTGAAGGGCCGCGCCGAGCCGGCCAGGTCGAGCCGGTCGAACACCTCGCGCAACTGCTGCTCGCGGTGCAGCGCACGCACATAACAACCGTGCGTGACGTCACGCCGCATCAGCAGGCCGCGGTCGCGTGTCAGCACGATGCGCCGCTGCTCGATCGCGAGGCGCACAATCTCGGCGTCTTGAAAGTGGTTGTCGTACAGCGTGTCGAAGCCGAACAGGCGCAGCAGATGGGCCAGCCCGCCCAGGTGCGCATCGGCCACGAAGCAGGTCGCCCGCAAGGGGTGCTCGCGCACGCGCAGCAGCGGCGTCACGTCGAAGGCCTCGAACACCGGGTAGACGGCGACGCGGTCACCGTCAATCAGCAGCCGGTCGAAGCCGACCGATTCGCCGTTGACCAGCACCAGCTCGACCTCGGTGTGCGGCACGCCCAGCGCCTCGATCATGTGCTTGACCGTGGCACCCTCGGCGCAGCGGCAGCTGAACTCGCGCCGCCGCCGTTCGGGCGCGACGAAGTCGTTCAGCTCTTCGTAGAAGCGAAAGGTGACGGTGACAGCGGGGCAGGACACCACCCGAGTTTGCACCGCCGCCCGCACCGGGGCCACCTCGGCGCGGCGTCGCCATCGGGACAAGCTCGGATAGGGTAATCAAGCGGTGGGCGCAAGAAATCGCGCTTTCCAGAATCGGGCCAGCCCGCGGACTCACTTTGGTCACTTGTGCCGCCACCGCGGGAGGACGTCGTTGTCGCGGTTGAACCGCTCCATGCCCGAAGGAGACTGTGAAATGTCGAATCCCCTGTCACCGTGGACTGGCGCTGGGCGCCTGCTGTACCGAGCGGGGTCTGCCCTGTGTGTGCTCGGCGCCTTGCTGGGCAGTGCTGGCTCATATGCGCAGGCCGCGCCGGCGGTGCAGGCGCAGGTCCAGCAGCAAGAGCCCGCGGCCGCCGCTGCTGCGGCGCAAGACCTGGCGCGCTTTGCGAAGCACCACCAGAAGGAACACGCGGCGGCCCTGCCCAAGGGCTTCCCGCTCGCGCTGGACGGCGTGGCCGACCTGGCCCGGCTGCGCCTGGGCCGCGGCTTTGCGGTCTACACCGTCGACCCGGCCGACCTGGCGACCGGCAACGAGCTGAGCGCCTGGGCCAAGCCCACCGGACAGTGGCGCTTTGTCGTCCGCGCGGGCAGCCGCCCGGTCGGCCTGGTCACGGTCGAGCAGGCCGGCGGGCAGTGGCGCGCCGTGTCGTACGGCGCCGCCGCGCTGGCCACCGAGGTCGACGCGGCGATGCGCCAGCATGGCAATGCCGACCGCTCGAACCTGCGCTTCATTCGCATCTACCAGGCGCAGTCGGACTTCCTCGAAGTGGTGTCCGCGGCCGATGGCCGGGCGCGCCTGGCGCCGCTGGTCTCGGCGCGCGCATCGCTGCACATGCCGCAGCGTGACGAGTTGATCGAGCAGGGCGATGTGTTGCCTTCGCTGCGTGCCGCCGTTGCGGCCAACCTCGCTGACTTTCAGCCCTGAGCACGATCGAACCGGAGGCTCACCATGAATCTCACCCTCAAGCGCACCGTCGTCGCCGCGTCCCTGCTGTTCACCCTGCCCTTGGCCATGGCCGACTGGCGCCAGCTGAACGTGGCCGAAACCATCCAGGAGCACAGCCAGTGGTGCTGGTCAGGATCCAGCCGCGCGGTCATGCGCTACTACGGCACCAACTACAGCCAGTGCTACATCGTCAACTGGGCGTTCGGCATCAACTACGCCTGCGGCAACAGCACCTTCAACTGGAACAGCCAGGCCAACCAGCCGAACTCGCTCTACGGCACCCCGGGCAGCGTGCAGTCGATCCTGTACAACCTGGGCGGCATCTCGAACACTGCGTACAGCTACGCGTCGTCGTGGAGCAGCGTGACCTGGGACATCAACAACAACCGCCCGTTCGTGATGCGCTACGGCTGGACCAACGGCGGCGGCCACATCATGGTGGGCGACGGCTGGGAAAACTACAACAACACCAAGTACATCTACATCATGAACCCGTGGCCCGGCGAGGGCCAGGAGTACAGGACCTACTCGTCCGCGGTGTCGGCGTCAGATCACCAGTGGACGCACACGCTGCGGATGAACCGCTGACCCAGGAATCGGCGCTTCTTGCGCTGGCCCGTGTGCTGGCCCGTTCACGCGGGCCGCGCAAGGGCGCCGGCTGGTTCAGTGGGCGTGGCTGCGCTCGCTGGCCGGCTGGCCGCCGCCGATCAGCAACCCATTGGCCGCGGCGTAGCGATGGACCTCGTCGCTGTTGGTGAAGCGGTCTTCGAGTGAGGTGGTGTTCTGCCGCTCGCCCCGGCCCGGCGCCGGCGGCGCCTGCCGCGGGTCGACACCCAGGAACGCCAGGATCTCGTCGCGCCGCGCGTCGATCGTCTCGGTGGTGACCTCGAACAGCGAATGTTTGGCCACCCGGCGCTGGATCGAGTCGTAGCGGGCATTGAGCCGGTTGCAGTAGGCCTCGAAGACGCGCGACTTGAACTCGATCGGCGGGGTTTCGGGCTCGGTGATGCCCGCTGCCGCACGCTTCTTCTTGGCCTTGCTGCCCCACTCGCCGGTGATCTTGGCGATCTGCAGCGACGACCATTGCGCCAGCACATTCTCGCGGCGCAGCAGGATCATCTTCCACGACGGGTCGGCGAGCAGGTAGTCGATCACCCGCGGGTCGTGGTGGAGCATCATCTTGAAGCCGAACACCGGCTTGGCCTGCGGCCGGTTCGACCAGGCCTCCATCAGCTCGTTCAGGTAGTCCAGCGGCTCGTTGCTGGCCCGGTCCAGCGTGCGCCTGGACATGATGCCCAGCTTGCGCATCGCCCCGCCGTTGAGGTTGAAGATCTCGCCCAGGCAGGCGACCTTCGGGTGGGTCTCGAGCGCCTGCACCAAGTGCGAGCTGCCCGACCGCGGGGTCGACAAGATCACGTAACGCTGGGTCGACGGCGAATCCATGGCAATACCTCTCCTGAGTCTGGTGGGGCGGCGAGCGAAAAGCTCGCCGTGCCCTGTTCACGATTCAGGAAATGGTATTCACTTCACGCGTTATGCTTCACCCCTAACACGTTATTAGGTGGGTATGTCGTTATCGACCGGCGTTTTGCGTCTTAGCTGCATCGCGCGGCGGGCACCGCCCCATGAGCCTGCCGCTGGCCGGCCTGGGAACCAGCGCGGTGGATGGGCGGGTCGTCATCGTCGATCGGGGCCGCATCGTGGCCCTGGGCCTGTGACAAGGCGCAAGGCGTGGTTCCGGTCGGCTACTGCTCCCTCGGGCCGCTGGAGCGGTTGAAGACCAGGGCGCCCAGGCTGCGCGCATAGGCTTCGGTGCAAAGGTCGCCGGTCTGGCCATGCAAGGCGGGGTACCGGGCCTGTAGGTCTGCAAGGGTGGACGCGGTTGCGACGCGCGGGTGGTGCACGCACACGGCCCCCTGCGGGCTCCAGCCCGCTTCGAAGCTCTGGCCCGGCAACCGGTCGGCCTCTTGCACGCCCAGGTCGTCGAACACGTCGATCCGCTGCCCGTTCTCTGTGTGCGGCGTGCCGTCGCCCCCGTAGTCGGCGCGGACCATGCGCAGGCAGGCCTGGAAGGCGGCCCGCATCCGGTGGCCGCCCGGGCCGCTGTGCCAGGGCTCGTAGCCCATGCGCAAGCATTTGGCCAGGGCCCCGGTTGTGCAGCTCAGCGCAAATCCGTCGCCCTCACCCAGCGAGCCGTCGGGCATCTCACGGCCGGGCAGCACCACAGCGTACTGCGTGCCGTCGCTGTGCGGCGCACACAAGGGCTGCCAGGAGCCTGACGCAAGCTGCACAGACAGCTCATGCGCCCACCATGTCCGCCCGGATGGCCCTGTCTCGATGTGTGCGGCATCAAGCCGCACCACTGCGCCGCCGGCGAGCCGCAACTGCGCCCCCACGAGGCGAGCCGAGCCTAGGCTGCTGCCATCGGGCAGCTGCAACACCCACTCCGTGCCCACGGCTCGCAGAGCGGGGAGCCGGTCGGCACCGGGCCCTGGCGCCGACACCTGCGCATGAACCTGCCCTTGGCAGGCCCACAGCACCAGCGCCAAGGCGAGCAGCTTGCGCATGCCCCGGTGTGGCCGTGTCAACGCGGTTTACTGAAGCTCGACGGTGCGCCCGTCGGGCAGCACCAGCCCTTCGATACGGGGCAGGCCCGCCGGCACCGGCTCGGCCTGGCCGTTCGACCGGTCCACGCCATTCGCGTCGCGCTTGACGGCGAACTGGCCGTGGCTGTCACGGCCATTGATCTGGATGCCGTTGATTTGAATCCCATTGATCTGGATCCCGTTGATCTGGATGCCGTTGAGGATGTTGGCGGCATGCGCAGGGATGGCACCCATCAGAGAAAACGCGGTTGCGGCAGCAACGAACAGCGAGCGAGAAAAAGCATTCATGGTTGGAGCCTTTAGAAGGGTTGAGGGGGTTGCAAGGCGCCTGCGGTGCAACCGCGGCGCGATGTGAACGTCAGTCGCTTCACCAGGCAGGTCCTTACACGCGATCGACGTCACCCGCCGCGACAAGCAGCCGACTGCATCGCCCCTTGCCCAGGGGCGAGTACAGCCAGCGCCATGGACATCCCTAAGAGACCGAGCAACCTAGGGGTGCGTGTCCGGTTTTTCAATCGTCACTCCGTCCTTCAAGGCAGGGAGTGACGGCAGTCGCCACTGAACACCCTTCCCCGACCGGTTCGGCGTGTCACTCCTGCGGGGACACCGCGCCTGCCATGGCGCCTTCAAAACCTTCAAGACCTTCAAAGGGACACGAGCATGAACGCCAATTCTCAAACCAACGCTGTGAAGCAGATCCTCAGCTGGCTGGCCGTCGCCGGCGCGACCATTGGGGTGGCGCAGGCGACACCGCAGCACTTTCCGGCCGTCGACCAGGTGGCAGCGCCGGGCACCTTGTACTCGATCACCTTCTACGACGACACCGCGAACACCCACAACCAGTGGGCGACGCAGAACATCTGCTTCGTGCAGGGGCCCGTGCAGGGCAGCAACACGACGGGGCTGTGGTACTCGACCACCTACAACCGCTGGATCGGGCTCTGGCGCCAAGAGGGCGACCAGATCTTCATGATCGGCGACTTCTGGAGCGGCCGCGGCAAGGACGCGATGCAGTGGGAACTGGTCACCACCAAAGACGAAGGCTTCGGCCACTGGAATGAATGGGTCGAAGACGGCGCCTATGGCAACTGGGTGGCCAAGGGCAACACCCGCATCGCCAAGATCGGTACGTGTTCGCAGCTGACCATCGCCGGCGAAGGCACGCAAGACGACGCCTGGGAACAAACCAAGGCAGCCGCGCTGAAGGCCGCCGAGGCGGCGCCGGTTCGCTACCGCAGGGACGGCAGCCTGGCGCAGCCGGGGGACAAGGATCAGCTGCCGGTGAACTGACGCGGCACCCGGTGGGCCGAGCGCCGACCACGCCGGCTCACCGCCCCGAGCTGTGATCGCCACCGCTGGCTGCAACTTGAGCGTTAGCACGGAACCTTCGACACGATTCTTCACTCACAATCGTCCATCGGTGAGCCTCATCATCGGCCACCCTAACGCCGCGGGAGCGCCTGCTGCTCGCGCCCTCACTCGTTGGACTCTCCGTGCTTCTTTCTGAACCGTCGCCCCCGAATCGTGCCTTTGACTCCGCCGCCAGCAACCGCAAGAGCCCATGGCGTTTTGCCTTGCGCCGTCTGCCTTGGCCGGCTCTTGCCCTGGCGTGCGTCAGTGCGATGTCTTGGCCGGCCCAAGCGGCCACCACCGGCGACAAGGTCGCCTGCCCCGAGATCGAAGGGCTGAGCGTCGCGAGCCTGAAACGGTCCACCCTCGTGGGCGAGGTGCACGGCACCAACGAAAGCCCCGCCTTTGTGGCCGCGCTGGCATGCCACATCCTGACCAGCGGCCACACCCTCACGATGGCGCTGGAGATCCCTCACACAGAACAAGACCGCATCCGCAGCTACCTTCTGTCGAACGGCAGCGCAGCCGACCGCGCGGCGATGCTGGAAGGGGCCTTCTGGGCCACCAACAAGGCGGACGGTCGATCGTCCGCGGCCATGGTCAACCTGATCGAGCGCCTGCGTTACCTGCGCAGCCTCAAACTGCCGCTGATCGATGTCGTCACCATCGATATCGTAGCCGGCGAAGACGACGCTGCGAACGATCGCGATCGGCTGATGAGCCAAGCGTTTGATCGCATCACCAAGACCCCCAGCGACTATGTGGTCGGGCTGGTGGGCAACTACCACGCGAAGAAGACCGACGGCGCGCCGTGGGACCCACACGCGCGGTTCATGGCGGGCCACTTGCCGGCCAGCGCCTTGACCAGCCTGGATGTGGGCTACACGGGCGGAGCCGCATGGATCTGCGCGCCCGAATGCGGCGTTTCGACATTGGGCACCACCAGCCAGACGGCCGCACCGGGGTTCTCGCTTCGACTCGTGGCCAAGGACGGCGGCGCTTACGATGGCGTCTACGGCGTGGGTCGCTTGTCCCCTTCACTGCCCGCCCGCAGTGGCGGCTGAGAGCGGCGCCATGCCAGCGCCGATGAATTGAAAGATGCCGATGGCCATGAACAGCCCCCGAACCGAGACACGCGCCGCACTGGTGCGGCGACCTGGGCCCTTGCTGACCAAGGGGCTGCTCACGCACATCGAGCGCACACCTGTTGACGCGGCGCTGGCCCAAGTGCAATGGGCCGCCTACGTGGACACCCTGCGCCAGACAGGCTGGAACACGATCGAGGTGCCCGCGGCGGACGACTGCGCGGACGCCGTTTTCATCGAGGACCCGGTGGTGGTCTTTGAAGGTCTGGCGGTGCTTTGCCTGTCGGGCGCCCCGAGCCGGCGGCCCGAAGCGGTTGCCGTCGAGCCGGTTCTGAGAGAGCTGGGCTACCGGGTGGAGCGTATCGAGCTCCCCGGAACCCTGGATGGTGGGGATGTGCTCAAAGTCGGCATGACCGTCTACGTGGGCCTGACACTTCGCACCAATGCTGAAGGGGTGCGCCAGCTGACCGAGCTGGTAACGCCGCATGGCTACAAGGTCATCGCCGTGCCGACCACCAAGGCGCTTCACCTCAAATCGGCTGTGACCGCGCTGCCCGACGGCACGGTCATCGGCTATCTGCCGCTGGTGGACGACCCGACAGCATTTGGGTCATTCCTGGCGGTACCCGAAGAGGCCGGCGCCCATGTCGTTCTACTGGGCGAAGGGCGCCTGCTCATGTCTGCCAAAGCGCCGAAAACCGCGCAACTGCTCGCGCAACGGGGCTTCACGCCAGTCCAGGTGAATATTTCGGAGTTTGAAAAGCTGGAAGGCTGCGTGACGTGCTTGTCGGTGCGACTGCGAGC